>CAYMJH010000108.1:0-12196 GCA_964390385.1 uncultured Bacteroidales bacterium
TCGATATTCGATATTCGGTGTTCCTTGTTCGATATTCAATTCCGTCATCTGAATTTTTTTCTTGTTTACAGGTTCGGGACTTACAATGACGTTCATCGTTAACTAATTAACTTATAACATAATATGAATAACGAACAAGGAACATCGAACGCCGAATGCTGAAGATAAGACAAAGAGCGCATTATCTTCGATATTCGATATTCGGTGTTCCTTGTTCGATATTCAATTCCGTCATCTGAATTCTTTTCTTGTTTACAGGATTGTGACTCACAATGACGTTAAGGCGTTCCTCGTCATGACGACTCCGTACTGGTTTCAAGCGCCTGCCTTTCCGGCAGACAGGTCCGCCTGGACCTGACCTTAAGCAGACTCCCGTATGGAGTCAGTTTGTGAAACAGTTTATGGGAAGCACAAACGAATGAATCAGCACTACCTGACTCCCCTCTCCCCGGGAGAGGGGCCGGGGGAGAGGCTTCTCTTCATCAGCGCCTCCGCCACCGCCATATCGGCCGGTGAGGTGATCTTGATGTTTCCGGGATTGCCTTCGGTGAGGAATATAGGGAAGCCTGCTTTTTCGACCACGCCTGCATCATCGGTGAATTCAGGGTCATAGACCTGTTCATAGGCCTTGATAAGGATCTCCCACCGGAACACCTGGGGGGTCTGGATGAGGCGGTAGCGGCTCCGGTCGACGGGGTAACTGCCGTTGTCTTCCTCCACCCGCAGTGATTCGGCAACCGGGATACAGGGGACAGCGCTGCCTTTTTCTTCGGCCAGGGCGAAGCAACGCTCCAGGGTATCATGGCTGACCAGGGGCCGTACACCGTCGTGGATGGCGACGATGCCGCCGTGACCGGTTGCGGCCAGGCTGTTCTTCACGGTGTCGAACCGGGTGAGGCCGCCGCTGACCACCCTGTGTTTTATTTCAAAGCCGTGCTCATCGCACAATTCTCTCCAGTATTCCCGGTACGTTTCAGGAAGGGCTACGATGAATGCGAGCTGACGGTCCCATGTGTAGAAACGGGTGATGGTGTGCATCAGCACGGGCAGGCCGTAGAGGGGAAGGAATTGCTTGGGGATGTCGTGCTTCATGCGGCTGCCGGTGCCGCCGGCGACGATGATAACGGTTTTTTTCATTGTATTTAACTTTCTTTCCTTAGATGAAAGAAAGTTACAAAGAAAATCAAGACAAAACGAAAACCCACCCGCTCTGCTGCAATGCTGGAATTTCTAATGAAGTAATCGCGTAAACGAGTTGGATAAATTATTACCTTAAATAGGTAGTATCCTTAAGGCCACGATAATGTATCACGCTGTCCGTTTACGCTAAAGGCAAGCCCCTTCATTGAAATTCCAAGCATTGCATCATTCACAGCCGGCACTGGCTTATCGTTTTGTCAGGCCCTCACACTTTCGGTATTGCAAAATAATTCATCAATAATTTTGTCATTATTTCCCATTATATTTACCAGGATTATTTGAATAAATTCATGGTCGATGATCAACACTCAAAACACAATACCCAACACACACTACTCGTCACTTGTCACTCGTCACTTGTCACTATTCAGATTCTAACATTTGTGCCATGCTTCACCCATCCATCATGTCTTTTCTGAAAGACCTGAAGAAAAACAACAACCGCGAATGGTTCGATGAGAACCGCGAGAGATACCGCGAGGCAAAGGAAGCCTTTGAGATCTATGTTTCCATGGTAATGGCCGAGGTCAGAAAGTTTGACAGGGAAGCGGCCATGACCACGCCGAAGGACTGTATTTTCCGCATCTTCCGGGATATCCGCTTCACGAATGACAAAACACCCTACAAGAACAATTTCGGCGCCTATATCGCCAAGGGCGGGCGTAAAAGTCAGCTGGCCGGGTATTATATTCATTTCGAGCCCGGATCCTCCATGCTGGCGGGTGGTATCTACATGCCGCAGCCCGATGTGCTGAAGGCCATCCGCACCTCGATATACCAGAATGTCGATGAGTTTAAGGAGATCATCAGCGAGCGGCGGTTCGTGAAGCATTTCGGCGGCATCGAAGGTCCGCGTATCACTACCGCTCCCAAGGGATTCCCGAAAGATTTCCCGGATATCGACCTGCTGCAGTTCAAATGGTATTCGGTGGGGAAGATGGAACCGGATTCAGCCGTGGGCAAGCCGGGTTACATGGATGAGATACGGGAGGTATTCGGGGCGATGGTGCCGTTTAACAGGTTTCTGAATGAGGCGGTGTGGGGTTCAGAAAAGAGGGGATGAGGTGTTCAGAAGCGGCTATGAGGACAGGTTTTTCAGAACCTTCGCCATCTTCCTCCTCAACTCATCAAAATCGATGGGCTTGGTGATGTAGTCGTCACAGCCTGCATCCCGGCATTTCTGCATTTCTTCAGCGCTGGCGTAGGCCGTCTGCGCGATGACCGGCAGGGCCGTATTGAGGGTTTTGATCTCGCGGGTAGCCTGGTATCCGTCCTTATATGGCATTTTTATGTCCATCAGCACCAGGTCGATCCTCCTTCCCGATGCCACGATGTCGATGGCTTCCTGTGCCACCCTTGCCCACACAAAGTCAGCCCGGATATCGTCGAGGGTGCTTTTGAAAAGCAGCCAGTTGAACTCTTCATCATCCACAACCATAATGGTTTTGCCATTCAGAATTTCCATAGTACCTGAAACAATAAAGTTTAAGTCAATCCCGGGATCTTTTCGTTTTTGCCCTTGCGATGATCCCGTTCAGATCGCTGAGGAAAAATCCTCATGCTGCCGGTAAGTATGAAGTAGTTGTTTTGTGATGAACAATCATTCATACGGGGTAAAAGAAGAAAAGTTGTGGACAAAGGAAAATATTTTGTTTCCAGCAGAACACGCAAGGAGTTTTTTCACGCAGATCACGAAGAAAAATAAGGGGGAATAGTCTCGCAGATCACGCAGATAGCGCAGAAGGAATATGAATATAATATACTTATCTGCGTCATCTGCGAAATCTGCGAGAAACTTCTCTTATATTATCTGCGAGGAACTGCGGTGAAGTTGATGCCGAAGAAGCCGTAGTTTTTGAGGCAGGCATATTTTTTCCACAGCATTTGCTCGCGGCGGATGGCGGCATCGTAATTGCCCTTGCGCATCAGCGGGGGCGGGAAAAGGCGGATGTATCCGGTATGCTTGTCCTCTATGGCCAGACCCGCTTTTCCCAGTTCTTCCTTCCAGCTTGCATAGCTGCGCACGTTCTCGTTGCCCAGCAGCAAAGTCTTGCCGAGTTTTTCGTCGTGGTATTCGATGATCCTTCTGTTGCCCCTTTTGATATAGTTCTTAACGCGGATGAAGAGGTTTTTTCCGTTCTCCTCGCTGACGATCAGCCTTCCCCCGGCCGCCAGTCCTCTCTCTATCAGTTGCAGCGCCTTATCGAGCGGTTCGAGGTGGTGCAGGGTATCCTGCACGATGATGAAGTCGAAGCTGGCCGGCGCGAAAGTGGTATCGAACAGGTCGCCGTAGGCGATATCCAGCTTGTCGAGGTTGCCGAAGCGGCTCCAGTAGTCCATGCGGTGTCCGATCTGGTCATAATAGTATTCCAGCGTGGTGCCGGTCACCTTATGTCCTTTGAGGGTGAGGTAGATGGCCGTATTGGCATAGCCGCACCCGATGTCCCACACGGCCGAACCGGCTTTGGCAACATGACGGTCGACGTACGACAGCCGCTGGTGCAGGTAGGCTTTACGGAAGGCGAAGGACATGCCGCTGTCGACCAGCCTGTAATAATTTCTCAGGCTCCTGTTCAGTTCCAGTTCACGGATGAAGAGGTCCAGGAATGTTTCAACTTTCATGATGCCATTCACAGGGGGTTATATAGTGCAGGCGGTATGTTTTCATTCCTTTTCCAGTTCTTTCCAGGCCAGGGCGCTGGCGCCCATCACGCCGGCGTTGACGTCGGAGAGGGCTGAAAGCATGATTTTCACCTTATTCCGGAAGATGGGCAGCAGGTTTTCTTCCATCGAGCGGATGGTGGGTTCGAGGATCAGCTCCTTCGCGTTCGCCAGTCCCCCGAGCAGGAAGATGGCTTCGGGGCTGGTATGGGCGACGGTATCGGCCAGTTTGGCGCCCAGGATCCTGCCGGTATATTCAAAGGCTTCGAGGGCGATGGGGTCGCCTTTGCGGGCGGCGTTGTCGATCATCTTGGCGGTGAGGTCGTTAAAGCATACGCTGCGCAGTTCGCTCTCCACCGTGCGTTCGGCCAGGAAGCGGAAGACGGTCCGTTTGATGCCGGTGGCCGACACGTAGGTTTCGAGGCAGCCTTTACGGCCGCATCCGCAGTCGCGCCCGCGCAGCTTTACGTTCACATGGCCGAGCTCGCCGGCGAAGCCGTCGTGGCCATAGACCAGCTGTCCGTTGACGACGATGCCGCTGCCGAGGCCCGTTCCCAGGGTGATGACGATGAAGTCCCTCATGCCCTTTGCAGCGCCGAAGACCATCTCGCCGATGGCGGCGGCATTGGCGTCGTTGGTGAGCACGACGGGGATGCCGGGGAAGTAGGCTTTCATTTTTTCCTCCACGGGGATGATGCCTTTCCAGCTGAGGTTGGGCGGGTATTCGATGGTGCCGCGGTAGTAGTTGGCATTGGGGGCGCCGATGCCGACGCCTTTGATGGTTATGGTGCCCGGGATCTCTTTCAGGGTCTCGCGGATGGCTTCGCAGAGACTTTTGAGGTAGTCGTCGAATTCGGTGTGGATGTCGGTGTTGATAAAGCTGTCGGCCAGGCTGTTGCCCTGCCGGTCGATGATGCCGTATTTGGTGTAGGTTCCTCCGATATCGATGCCAAGGACTGCTTCTTTCATGAGGGGGGATTTTTCGGTTACCGGGGCTAAAATAG
The DNA here is from genome assembly GCA_964390385.1 of uncultured Bacteroidales bacterium. GTDB lineage: Bacteria > Bacteroidota > Bacteroidia > Bacteroidales > UBA10428 > UBA5072. The sequence continues at coordinate 4,866 of CAYMJH010000108.1, forward strand.
CACTTTATTTTGGTACTTCTTGAAAACGAAAAGAATATACCCTGGATCGTAACACCTCACCCCCTCCCCTCTCCCGGGGGAGAGGGGCGATTACTTGTGCAAGTGGATCTGTTGTTTTTATAGGATAAAGGAAGAATTTATGAATTAAGGATTGCAGGTCTTTTTTTAATTTCGGCGATAGTACAAAAGTCAGCACAAGTTGTACCCCCTCGCCTTTAGGAGAGGGGGTTAGGGGGTGAGGGGTTCAGTCAATTCAATTACAATTATCATTCGCCAGTCCCGGTGTGCCCAGGTCGCCCGTGCCGTAGGCCGAGGTTGCGGGGCACCACCAGGCGCCGGATTGGGCGTCGGCAGCGTTGAGGTGGAGCGGGTTCAGGCTGAGCGAAGCGCCGGTGGGCACCGAAAATCCCGTTACCCCGTAGGTCACCGAGAAGATCACGCTGCCGTCGGTGCCGTCGGTGCCATAATTGCTGATGCTCAGCGTGGCGGTGCTGTTGGTGAGCGAGATGCCGCTGCCGTAGACGTAGCTAGCCGTGTTCACCGCGCTGTCGGTGCGGGCCAGCACATAATAACCGCCCGGACCGAGCTCAACGGAGCCGGTGATCACGTGCGAATCGGCGGCATCGCGGCGGATGACCAGGTTATGCAGGCTTACGGCATAGGAAAGGGTGTTGTACACCTCCAGCCATTCCCCCGCGTTATCTGCCATGGCAGCGGGATTGGCCATGATCTCGGTGATGATCAGTCCCCCGGCCGGTATGTCGCCTTCCGGAATTTCCCCGCCTTCGCGCAGGGCGATCACCTGGGTGGAGTCGACGGATTCATCGAGGATGATGCGTATGGCCGAGCTGTTGTTGTCGGGCAGGGCATCGACCCTGATCTCGTAATGCCGGCGTGCCTGCGCATTGGTTATGCTGCCCGTCAGCACTTTTTCGGCGGGCATTCCTCCCTTGTCGTAGGTAAGCCGGGCGACAACCGACAGGGAAGCCGGCTCGAAATACCCGGCCCGGGTCTCGGCGCTGCCGAAGACCAGCGAATCATTACCGGTCTTCACCACCGTGCGGTAGGCGGTGAAATTATTCCTCACGTTGTCGGACCAGACCACGGTGACCATGGTGTTGGCCAGCTCGCAGTTCACCAACACGGTCTGCTCGCTGTTTGCTATTACGGTGAAGTCAGCGGAGCGCCCGTAATAAAAAGGATTGTCGAAGGCGGCAGGAAGGCGGTTGTCGGAATGGGCAACGACATGGTAAGTACCGGGATCCAGCTCAACGGAAGCGGGCATATCCGATGCCTTCCCGTAGGCCTGAACTACGGTGCCATCGGGCCGGCGGATCTCAACCCGGAAGTCTTCCACGGCCCGGGTCGACTTCAGCGGGTTGTTGACGGCGCTGACATGGATGAAAAGTCCGATCTCAATCGTGAGGCGGCCTTTTTTGCTTCCGGCAGGCAAAGGACTTTCCTCTTTTTTACAGGAGCCTGTGATGGCCAGTAAAAACATGAATAACAATAACGGTTTTTTCATAATAACGATTTTTAGGTTAAACATTATGATAACTATATCAATGAGATCACCACTGAAAATTTAACAGGTAATAATCCGGCGCAGGCGCCGGATATATATTAAACACAAAAGCACAAAAACACCAAATCACCGAATCACCAAATGATTAAAGGACAGGCCGCCGCGTGCTTGATCGTCGCAATTGCCTAAACGGATGTGCAGCGATGCTGTCTGATGCGTCCCGGCTTGGCCGGGAGGGTTATTCGCGGATGAAAATTAGGAAGTTTATTTTAAAAATACAAAGGATGGGGGAATTTTTTATACCTCACCCCCTTACCCCTCTCCTAAAAGAGAGGGGCGATTAGTTGTGCTTATGGTTTGATTTCTGCTATTCATTCTAGATAAGCCGCTTCAGGTCTTTCATTCATGCGGAATGGGTTTTGAATAAAGTTTTTTCAATATTTCAAGCTCATTGAAAACCAATGGCACAAGTTGTACCCCCTCGCCTGTAGGAGAGGGGGCTAGGGGGTGAGGTGTTCAGGAAATCCGGGAATGAATATCACCCTCCCGATGAGCTGAAGCTCCCGGTGATGCGGAGGTTTTTCGGGCTCTGGCTCAGCACGGGAATCTCTGATTTATTCAGCACCTGGTGGGCCGTGTTGCCTATGATCAGGCTGAGGCCCGCGCTCTGTTCCGTGGTTATGGAGATCATATCGGCCTTCACCGAACGGGCATAGTTCACTACCATATCGGCGACGTTGTCTCCCTGCACCTCATTGGTCACCACCCCGGTCTTCCCCTGGATGAAGCCTGCCACCTGTCCCACATAGCTGCGTATGCGCTTCATCTCGCGTTCGCTTTTAGAGGTCTGGATGCCCACCACATGGATTTCGGCGCGGAACAGTTTGGCCAGGTCGATGGTGAAGGGCACCTTTTGTCTCGAGTCGATGGTATTATCCACCGGCAGCACGATCCTGCCGATGTTTTCGGGACAGTTGCCCCTGCGTATGGTGATCACAGGCCTGTCTGTTGCCGATATGATGCGATAGGCATTGCTGCCGATGAAAAATTCCTGAAATCCCGAGGCTCCGTGAGTGGAGGCGGCGATGATGGATTCGCTGTAGGACTGGGCCTGGTTTACCACTTCCTGGTAAATCCTTCCTTTTTTGATGATATACTGGAGTTTTGAATCCTTGCCCAGCAGAGGCCTGAATTTTTCCACCAGGGTATTCAGCTGCTTTTCCGCATACTCCCGTTCAGCGTCCAGGCTTGACGGTTTGTGCTCGGTAATTTTCTGCAGCACATAAACCAGTTCTATGGTAACGGGGATTTTCCGTGAGAACAGGAGGGCAAGCTGCACACCGCTCACGCATTCCTCCGAAAAGTCTACCGGTACGATGATGTTTTTCATGGCGTTGGAATATTACGGGGTTTCGTTAATAAATATAGTGAAAAAAATTGGAAAGTCTCCCCGATTTTATTCCTGGTAGGGCTGGATATCATCCCCCTTTAAATTTTTCACTGCCGGATCTCCCTTGTAGGAAACAAAGCCTCCGGAAGAGGTTTTTGCATTGAGCTCGCTTTCTGCATTGATCTTGGCCTTTCCGCCGGAGGAAGCCTTGACATTGATGATCTCGCTTTCGAGGTCAAACGCCGATACGGTGGCATAGGTGGCGACCGTAATATCGTGCTGTGTGGCATAGCCCTCGGCGGTCAGCAATCCCCCCTCTGTCACAGTGCTCTTCAGGTATTGAATGTCGGCGTCGAGATACAGCATCCCGCCGCTCTTCAGGGTGACGGTGAGGGAATCGGCTTTGAAGAGGGAGCCTGTGATGACCTCGGCACCGTTGTGGATCTCCATTTCGCGGATCTCCCTGAAACTGAGGTTCACCATCACCTTCTTTTTGGCAAAGGTGGTTTCGGAGAACATGATCTTCAGGGTGTTGTTCTCAACTATGGTTTGAATGCCGGAGGGATCAATGCCTTCTGCGCTGACGGTGGCCGATTCCCGGTCGGCCCGGCTAAGCTGCACGGTCATCCTGTCGGCCACAACCAGGCGGTTGAAGGGGGCGATAAGGCGGGCGGAAGATTCCTGGGCCGGTGAGTACAGGCATGCAACCAGCAGCAGGGCAGGAACAAACAGCAGTTCTTTTTTCATACAACAGGTGTTAGGTTAACTATACGATGAACGGCAAAACAAAGGTAAAATTATGCATTTTCAGGGAATCTCACCCGCTTCTGATGAACCCCTCATCCCCTCCCTTCTCCTGAAGGAGAAGGGCGATTAGTTGTGCTTATGGTTTGATTTCTGCTATTCATGCTGGAAAAAGCCACTTCAGTTCTTTCGTTCATTCTGAATGGGTTTAGCATAAAGTTTTTAAATATTGCAGGCTCATTGAAAACCAATGGCACAAGTTGTACCCCCTCGCCTTTAGGAGAGGGGGCTAGGGGGTGAGGTGTTCAGGATAAAGGGTGTTGTGAGTGGGGATCAGGTAAAGGAGACTAATTGAGCGGAATGATGTTGAACGGCAGGCTGAGCAGTGACTGAAAGACTTCCCCGGCTTCGAGGATGGCATCGTCATCCTTTTCATAATACCAGTTGATGGTAAGCAGTTTTTTCCCCTGGTATTTGTTCTGCATGTTCTTAAGGATATGGAAAAGCCACTTGGAGGAGCTGCTGTTGAGGTAACTGAAGCTGAAATCGATGGTGGCATGCGTTTTGAAATCGTTCATGCATTCATCCAGCAGCGTGATGAACTCCTCGTAAAATGAAGACGGGTCTTCAAGTCTCGAATGGCCCTTTACCGTTATCTTCTTTTCATCCGCGAGCACGCGTACGCGGGGAGTGTGCAATGTTTCTCTGATCCCAGGCATCATGGTGGATTTAGAAAAAAACTGCACAAAATTACTGAATTTCATACCCTTCAATTGTTAAAAAGACGATGAGTTATCAACTGCCTGGTTCTTCTTCCACATTCCCATTCTGTTTCTCATTCTGTCCCTCCTCCCGGTCTCTGCTTCTCCTGTTCTCCGTTTCTCTCCCTCACCCTGAACGGCACCCTGCTCCGCAGCGCATACAACATGCCAATACGCTTGACCAGGAAGTTGTTTTTGGGATAGTACCAGTTTATATTCAGCTGGTCATTTTCTTTTCCCGATTCATAGAGCTGATGCAAGATGATTTCCATCCCGGTTACGGAGGCTTCATCAAGATATTCGAACCGGATATCCACGCTCCGGGTTTTATGCTCTTTCAGGTTGAAGGCGTGGATCCACCGCGCCAGGCCCTGGTAGAAGGGGAAAGGATCGCGGAAAGCCGAAACACCTGAAATCTCCATCATCCCTGATTTTTCATCGAGCCATACCCAGGGTGAATTTTCACTTCCTTCAATCTGATACACTCTCATGGATGAATTGAATTGGTTTCTAAATTAAACTATACGCCGCATTTTATCAATGGTTTGTTTATGATGTTCATTATTATGAACAGGTGATTTGGATCATCTCGGTTTTAACAATTTAATTATAAACAGGTTGTGGTGGTGTTGCGTGGATTATTAACAGGGATGGGTTATCTTTGAAGGAAGATTAAAGATCTAAGATCTAAGATCAAAGATCAAAGATCTAAGATCTAAGATCTAAGATCTAAGAAGCAGTCACCAATCACCAATCACCAATTACCAATTACCAATCACACATTCACCAAATCACCAAATATTCATGTGTGTTTGCCTCTGCATATTGCTGCTGATCTTCGCCGGGCCGGTGCAGGCCCAGCCTGAGCGGACTTCGGTGTGGATGCCGGGCGTACGCGGCCATTACGGCTTCATCGTGCCGCATTCAAGCACCATCAGGGATATTTCGTGGTCAAAGCCACGGGGTTTCGAGGCTGAATTCACCTGGCTGATGATGGGGGAGGATGAATGGCGGTATTGCTTTTGTTACCCGAGGGCGGGACTTTCCTTTTTCTTTGTGAACTTCGGAAATCCTGAAGTACTGGGTAACGCCTATTCCTTTTACGGTTTCATCGAACCCCTGATCGGCGCTGCGGGGAAGCTGTATGGCACGGTGAGGTTTGGCATTGGGCCTTCCTTCATGGACAATGTTTACGATTCGGTTGAAAACCCGGCCAACCGCTTTTACAGCTCAACGGTAAGCTTTGTGGTATTGCTGGGAGCGGGCATTAACTGCAGGGTGAGCGAAAAGCTGAATATAAGGCTTTCCGGTTCCTTTAACCATATCTCCAACGGGGGCATTAAAAATCCCAATACGGGGATCAATTTTCCGACCCTTAGCCTGGGCGTTGACTACCGTATCAATCCCCTTCCCTTTGAATTCAGGATCAGGGACCGTAACCTGCAGTTGATCCCTTACCGGGGAAGGCTTGATCTGTGCCTGTTCGGCACCGGAAAGACCGACATCAAGGGGAACGAACGCTATCCGGTGCTGGGAGTGCTTACCAGCTACACCCGGGTGGCGGGCCGGATCAGCGGGCTCACCCTGGGCCTGGAGTTTGTGGCCGACTATGCCGACAGGCATGAGATCGGGAGGATTTCATCGGCCGGCGCGAACGCGGAGGCGGATCATAAATACCTGGCCGCCCTGCTGGGGCATGACCTGCTGCTGGGCAGGTTTAATTTCCAGATCCAGCTGGGGGCATATCTCTATTCTCCCTTTAAGCGGATGGACCCGGTTTTTGAGCGTTACACACTGTCGTACTATGTGACAGGGTCGCTGTACGCCGGGATAAGCCTGAAAGCGCACCGCTACGTGGCTGATTTTGCGGATGTGAGGGTGGGGTGGTCGTTTTAAAGAAGTGACAAGTGACGAGTGACAAGTGACAAGGGACGAGGGACAAGAAGTGACAAGTGACAAGTGACAAGTGACAAGAAGGGACAAGAAGGGACGAGGGACGAGGGACGAGGGAATATAAAGCAGGCTGCAGACTGGGAGACCAGAAGACTAGAAGACTAGGAGACCAGAAGACCAGAAGACTGCTTTTTAAATCAACAAATACTAATACTAGAAGGTATATTCGATTGAAAGCACCTTATCGAGGGTATCTTTGCAGATCTCGTCTTTGATGATATAACTCCTGGCGCCGGCCTCGATCATCTGCACGATGTAATTCATTTCGGAATGGAAGGAAACCGCGATGACGATGAGGTTACGGAACATGCGGGTTGCTTCACGCGTGGCATCAATGCCGTTCATCACGGGCATATTGATGTCCATGAATACCATATCGAATACCTTTTTCTTCATCAGGTCAAGGCATTCTGCACCGTCAAAGGCTTCGGAAATACTTTCGATGCGATCTTCGAAATAATCCGATATCATGTATTTCAGCGCATTGATGAAGTGCGGATTATCGTCAACGATCAGTATTTTTAGCTTCTTCATAGCTTAACACGGCGAAGCACCGGTATAAAAAAAGAACTTACTTGTTTTTTGTCTGTTTCATGCGTCCAATGGCTGCAACATGACCGGGCATGTTTCCCCTGAAAGGTTCATGACCAGCCGGGGCTTAAAAAAGACGGGAAGCCGGATAAATCCGACCCCCCGCTTCCTACCTAAATCCAACCAAACCCTAAATCTATATAAATCTCCCTCAGGAGTTTTATGTCTTTGTTTAGATGATAACTGTACAGTCCTAAATGAAGCCCACTTAATACGATACAAATATATTAATGTTTGCATAGGCTATTTTACAGGGAATTACTTATTTTTTAGGAATAAATACCCAATTTGATATGGGTATTTACCGACGGTGAATATAGTGACAAGTGACGAGTGACGAGTGACAAGTAGGGACAAGGGACGAGGA
>CAYMJH010000109.1:0-9198 GCA_964390385.1 uncultured Bacteroidales bacterium
CTTCTAGTCTTCTAGTCTTCTAGTCTAACAGTCTAACAGTCTGTAGTCTGCTGGTCTGTAGCCTGCATTATTTTCACTTTTCACTTTTCACTTTTCACTTTTCACTGTATATTATCTTTGTTCTTGTATCTTTGTTCTTTTATCTGTCTGCAATGAAAATCGCCCTTTACGGAAAGTCATTCACACCGGGATTTTATCCCTATATCCAAAAGCTTTTTCAGATCATTTCCGGTCATAAAGCAGAGGTCAGTGTTTATAAGCCTTTTCTTGATTTTATTGAAAGCCGCTTAAACGGCATTCCCCATTTCGAAAAGACCTTCGTGTCGGAAAACGATCTGAGTACCGATACCAGCCTGCTTGTCACCATCGGCGGTGACGGCACACTGCTTGAATCGATCCCGCTGGTATTCCGGAACAACATCCCCATTATCGGCATCAATTCGGGCAGAATGGGTTTCCTGGCGAACATTTCAAGGGATGATATCGAAAATGCATTTCAGTCTATCTTCAAAGGCGACTACCAGATCGAGCGCCGCACCATGATCCATTTTCAGGCGCCGGAGGACATTTTCGGAGAGCTGAATTTTGCCCTGAATGAAATTACCATCCAGAAAAACGATGCTTCCCTCATCACCATTGATGCATACGTAGACAATGAATTTCTCAACACCTACTGGACCGACGGGCTGATTGTGTCGACCCCTACAGGCTCAACCGCCTATTCGCTGAGTGCCGGAGGGCCTATTGTCGTGCCGGGATCAGACAGCTTCATTATTGCTCCCATTGCTTCCCATAACCTTACGGTAAGGCCTATCGTCATTCCTGACCATGTGCACATAAAACTCAACGTTAACAGCCGGAGCGGAAGTTTCCTTGTCACCGCCGACAACCGTACCAAACTGGTGGATTCATCCGTTTCTTTCAGACTATGCAAATCGGAACATTACCTGAGCATGATCAAACTGCCTTCCACCAATTTTTACACAACCATCCGCAACAAGCTGATGTGGGGGATGGATAAGAGGAATTAAAGGGGGGTAAACGGTAAACGGTAAACGGTAAACGGTAATCGGTAATCGGTAATCGGTCACTCGTCACTCGTCACTCGTCACTCGTCACTATATTCCTAGGGCAAAGCTGCCTTGATCGTTCCATGCTGGGATACCATATCCTGCCATTCAACGGCAGTCAAACCGGGATCCGCGGTCTGAAGCTCAGTCCATACGGCGTTGATATTTTGAAGCCGGTTTTCGTCACTGGGATGGGTGCTCAGGAATTCGGCAATGCCGTTACCCTGGTTATCGGTTTCCGCCAGCATTTTTTCAAAAAAACCACCGATTCCCAAAGGATTGTAAAACTTCGTGTCGGCTGTATAATAAACGGCATACTGGTCGGCTTCGTTTTCATTTTTCCGGCTGAAGGCAAGGACGGTCCCGTTCAGGGCCAGGCTGGCCAGTATCTGTTCGAGCTGGGAAGCTTCTTTTCCCATCAGGATCGACAGGAGAACGGAAAAACCATACTGCTTGGTCATGGCTTCCGTTGAATGCCTCCGATCGGTGTGGGCTACTTCATGGGCCATGATCCCTGCAAGCTGTGCACCGTTATCCAGGTATTTGATCAGCCCGGTGTAGAAATACAGATAGCCGCCCGGGGCTGCAAATGCGTTGATGACGTCGCTGTTTATGATGGTAATCTTCCAGTTGAATTTATCCCTGTACAATATCTCATCCGATGCCAGGATATCATCGAGCATATCCTGCAGGTAGGCATATGCCTGTGGATATTCCGTTTTTTTCAGGATGGGGTATTCGGCAGGACTGGCAAGAATGGCTGAATCAAGTTGCTCACCGAATGCAACATCCTGGGCCACCGAAAAGAAATTCAAATCCTTGTCCTTCGAACAGCCCATAACGACAGCCATTGCTATCATACAGATCATCACAACAAATTTTCTCATATCAATTCAGATTAAAATTCATTTTCTACTAAAGTTAGAAAATAAAATGGAAAAATGGACGATAATGAAAAATATAGGGACAAGGGACGAGTGAATAGAAAGTAGGCTATTAGGCTATTAGGCTGTTAGACTGTTAGGCTGTTAGACCAGAAGACCTGAAGACCTGAAGACCTGAAGACCTGAAGACTAGCAGACTAGAAGACTAGTAGACTAGTAGACTTGAAGACTAGCAGACTATTTCGCTGCCTCTGTCACGGCATTGCGGTCAATTTTTTTGATCAGGCCCTGCAGTACGCTGCCCGGACCGACTTCATAAAATACCGAAGCTCCGTCCTTCAGCATTTGCTGAACCGATTGTGTCCACCTGACGGGCGCTGTCAGCTGCTTTTTCAGGTTGAGCCTGATCTGGGCAGGGTCAACGGAAGGCAATGCAGTAACATTCTGGTAAACGGGACAAACCGGTGTTGAAAAGGCTGTCGCATCGATGGCTGTTTCGAGCTCAGCCCTGGCGGGTTCCATCAGCGGAGAATGAAAAGCGCCTCCCACTTTTAAAACCAGGGCCCGTTTGGCTCCCAATGCCGTAAGTTTTTCCACGGCTTGTTCTATGCCTTTTACTGATCCGGATATTACAATTTGGCCGGGGCTGTTGTAATTGGCAGGAACGACAATTTCGCCCATCTCCCTGCAGGCATTCTCAACCACCGTATCATCGAGGCCGAGAATAGCTGCCATGGTGGAAGGTTCCAGTTCACAGGCGCGTTGCATAGCCTGTGCACGCCTGGCCACAAGCGTCAGACCGTCTTCAAAGGAAAGCGCTCCGGCGGCTACCAGGGCCGAAAATTCGCCCAGTGAATGTCCCGCCACCATTTCAGGGACGAATTGTGATCCCATCACCCTGGCTGTGATCACCGAGTGAAGAAAAATGGCCGGTTGGGTCACACGGGTTTGCTTCAGGTCATCGTCAGTCCCTGCGAACATCAGGTCTGTTATGCTGAAGCCCAGTATTTCATTCGCATTTTCAAACATCTGCCTGGCCCCGGGCGAGTGTTCATAAAGATCCTTGCCCATGCCAACAAATTGTGCGCCCTGACCGGGAAAAACGTATGCTTTCATATTGAAGATGATTGATTCAGCCGCAAAAATAAAAAGATATGGGGAATATCCGTTCGCAGCAGTATAGAAAATGCAGGTTACATTGGGCAGGTTTCATCATAAATGGTTCACGGGCAATCTGTAAACCTGTCAACTCTTCTCATAAATCATCGCCACCGCATAAACGGCAATTCCTTCCTCTTGGCCGACGAAACCCAGCCCCTCCGTGGTAGTGGCTTTTACCGACACCTGGTTACTTCCGGTCTTCATCACGGCGGCCAGTTTCTCCTGCATCAGGGGAATATAGTCTTTCAGTTTCGGACGCTGCAGGCATATGGTGGTATCGATGTTGCCTGTAACATAGCCATGGGAATTCAACAATGCAATGGTTCTTTCGAGCAGGATAAGGCTGCTGATATCCTTGAATTCACCGGCGCTGTCAGGAAAATGATATCCGATATCCCTCAGGTTGGCTGCGCCCAACAACGCATCGCAAATGGCGTGCACCAGCACATCGCCGTCGGAATGAGCCAGGCAACCAACAGGATTGGGGATATCGACGCCTCCCAGTATGAGTTTTCGTCCTGGAGCCAGTTTATGCACGTCGTAGCCGAAACCAACCCTGAATTTCATGGGAGAAGTATTATTTCTTTCCGAAATCCAGACCAAGGGTGAACCGCATGGTATTAGCCAGGGGATTGTTCGTTCCCGTAGTTGAAATAAGATAGGAAAAATCGAGATAAAATACGTTGAGTTTCATGCCGATACCAACAGCGAAGTATTTCCGGTTACCCTTGGTTTCAGCTTCATGGAAATATCCGCCGCGAATGGCGAATTGCTGACGATACCAGTATTCCAGTCCGGCCGAGATCATGATCTCTCGCATTTCCTCGGCGAATCCGGCCGGCGCATCGTAGAAAGACTGTATCCAGCTAAGCGGAAGGGAGGCGGGAATTTCTCTTCCAAACTGTATAACCGGGTTGTTGTTTTGATCCACGCTGTCGTTATAATATTTGGGAGGCGTAGGGACCAGCAATTTATTCAGGTCAACGGCGCCCGTTATGGAATTGTAATCATCCAGTTCCAGGGTAAGGCGGGCCCCGATGCGCAGGTTGGCCGGGATAAACTGCTTATCGGAACCTTCGGTATAGGATATTTTGGTACCGAGGTTGGAGATGCAAATCCCCCAGGCAAATTCACTGGCCATCTGGTTTATCTCCAGCGGCATCTGGTAATAAGTCCCCAGGTCGGCCGCAAAAGAATTTCCGGGATTATACTGTTGGTTTCCGACAGTCCCTCCGCCTGTAATGTCAGACCGTATGTATCGCAGGGTTAATGACCCCGACATGCGATCGGAAAACAGGCGTGAATATCCTGCATCCAGCGAGAATTCATAGGGATTATACTGTCCGTAATAATCTCCAAAATCATCCCTGAAGATGATTTCACCCAGGGAAAAGAACTTCAGTGAAGTGCTGATCACCTGTTTGTCATCGAAACGATAGAAAAAACTAAGGTAACCCAGGTTAATATCTTTGACCAGCGCACGAAGCCAGGGGGTATAGGACAGTGACACGCCCATGTTGGTCCGGATAAAGGCATATTTTGCAGCATTCCAGTTTTGCGAATTGGCATCCGGAGTTGTAGCCGCACCCAGGTCCCCCATGGCGCCGCCCCTTGAATCGGGAGCAATGGTAAGGAAAGGAACGGTGGTCTGCAGCGCGTTCATGGATTTCTTCAACCCCGATGGAATGGGGGTTGAGCTTTGCGCAAAAAGGGCAGAAAAAACCGGCAAAAGGCAAAAACTCAATAAGATCTTTCTGAAAATCATCATCTTTTGTTTTTTTGGTGCGACAAAGTTAAAATATTTATAACAAAATCAAACCAGGGAAACCTACTTCATTCATCGGTCCCCTATTACTATTTGACGAACTGCTTCTTTCGTGCTACAGGTGGTTTCCGGAGAGCGGTCATCCTGCCCGTCACCACCTTGAAATAAGCAGTTTCTGAAAGTCATCGGACAGGTGCCCGGTGGCGTCTTCAATCCTGATGCGGTATGGATAAATCCCGCTGCGCAACGGATTCCCGTTCCCATCTCTCAGATCCCATGCTATGGGTTGGGAGCGATATCCTTCCATAAATGTTATCTGCTGCAGGGTTCTGATCTTCCGGCCTGAGAAATCAAAAATTTCAATGGTAACCCTGAATTCCGATCCGGGCCTGTTATGCTCAAACTGGAAGAAGGTATGGTCGCGGGCGGGATTGGGGTAATTAAAAACCTGCTTCAGCACCAGTTCATCCTTATCAATGACTTCGAAATCGATAGTCGCTTCGGAAGGATTATTGAAAATATCCCACACTCTCAGCTTCAGCGTATGCATACCAGCCTCAAGATTTTTCAGGGGATACCGCAGGGATCCGTTCCTGTAGTCATCCAGGTCTGCTTCATAATAATCATTCAGGACGACCGGTTTTGTTGCGTCACCGTCGATGATCCCTACAATATCGTGCCCGATTCCGTTCCCCGAAGTATTGATGCCGCTGATGTCGGAGATCCGTGCATACATTTTCGGGTTCCTGTCAGTAATTCCGCCGCTGACGAAGTTTTCATCATTCATATAGAGTTTGATCACCGGGCCGTTTTCATCGGCTGCAACCAAAGGACTGGTGCCTCCCACCACAAACTGGTCGAAATATCCGCTGGCATCCTCCAGGGAATTCTGGGCATAATAGCAGATCTTGCCATGGCCCAGGCTATAGGAGATATCTTTGGGAACAATGAATGAAAAGGAAAACTCACCCTGGTTCACATTGGCTTTCCCTTTGTATATAACATTTTCCTGAACCTTGAATTGCATTATGGTCTCCTCGTTATCATTTCCCAGGGTGGTAACATTCACCTCCTTGTCAAAAACGGTAGGGTATATCACGCCGCTGAATCCGCCCATTTTACGCTGGTCGATGTCAGCCACATGGCCTTTAACGGTGATTTCCGTAAAAGCTTTAAGGGTATCCAGGGATTCACTCACCTGGATCCCGTTGAGCGAATCGGTAATCACCGTGTAATTGGGGATGGCCAGTTTTAAGGCCGGATCGCCCAGCAGGATGAAATTGAGTTTGTTGGCGTCATAATTGATGGAGTTTTTTGTAAATCTCACAACGTCTCCCAGCCGGTAATACTGCCCCGCGGAGTCACGCTGGAATACATTCCGGTAGAAGTATGAATTCAGGGTATAGTTGTTATGAGCATATACAAGGCGGGTTGTGGTAAGCAAGGCGATGGACCCTCCGTTGGGATTTCGCAGCGAGGCTTCTCCGGCCGAGGTTTGTTCATTCATCAAACCCGATTTTTCATCGACGGACAGGTCGTCAAATCTCGAAAACTCACAGGTAGCGGTGATAAACAGGGGCAGGTTTCCCGCATTCGTATAGGATGTCAGTTGCTCACGGGTGAGAATCTGTTCCTCGGTGAGTCCTTTTTCATTGCCGTGACCGGTATAATTAAAGATCAGGACTCCTTTATGGATGTTATCATAAATGGCCTGTGTCACATCGGGATACCTGGCACCGGTGGAGGTGGAAATCTGCCGGTAGGCATCCAGGAAAACCTTTTTGATCACAAACTGGGGGTAATTTGTGCGGAGCGATTCAGCCAAAGCGTCGGCCTGACCCATATGCATGGAGCCTTCACCGTGCTCCCCGTCATCGGCGACGAACAATATCCTGTTTCTCCAGTCCTTCATGTTTTCAGGCTTATTGTATCCCATGATCTTATTGATGATCCCCTGAGCCTCCCCGGTCTTTTTAACCGGCAGCCTTCCCAGTCCCAGGTCCAACGGCCAGATAAACATATTGTCCGAACCTCCTTCGTTATCATCCAGCATGCCGAAGAAGTCATCAGACACATAGGATTCGGAGACATTCAGCGAAGAAACCGACTGGTAGGTAGGGATGAAATTAGGATTGCCTTCCACATGCATATGGTTATTGAATGATCCGTCGCCGATCAGCAGCAGGTATCTGGGCTGTTCATTGTTTCCGGCCTTCCTGTAAAGCATCCTGGCAAAGTCACGGATAGCGCTCACATCAGGGGACCCGGAAGAGAATTCATTGTACACCTGGCTGGTGGTTGCAACCAAAACGCTTAGGTTGTCCTGGGTGCGGTGAAATGCGGCCAGTGAATCAGCCTGCTGAAGGAAATCGGGATGAGTAACAATGATCATCTGGGGTATGGCGGCGCCATGCAGGTTCTGGTTGGAGACCCATCCCAGACCGCTGCCCTCGGTTACCGGCCTCGGGAAAGCGGCATCGGGGAACAGGGCGACATATTCGCGAAGGCTGTCGGCGGCGGCTGAAAAAAACAGGGTATTGCCGCTCAACGATGATTCCATGCGGTTGATATTGTAAGGATCCGACAGATCCCATACCATCAGTTTGTCGGTAGCCCCGGTAATCGAAAACCGGGCGATATTGCCCATGCCGGCTGAGACCCGGTCACGGAAAAACATCATCTTATCCGTCATCATCAGGTTTCTCCGTACATTCACCGTGATATAATCCAGCCACCCTATATCGGAGTATTCCGTTTTATTGTATGAAACACCTATTTTCACCTGGCCGGAAGCAGAATTGAATTCAAAAAGTCCGTCAGCCTGGTGGGCATAGATCCCGACAAAACTTCCAAGGCTTACAAAGGGAACAACAATGGTCCCCAGTTTGATGCCGTTACCATACAGGTCAAAGTTTTTTTTCGAAGCAGAGCGGGAGGCGACATTTACCCTAACCTTAACGGGTTCTTCCGTCAGCCTGTTGGCAAAAGTGAAAGTGGTGTCAAAAGATCCGGACATTTTGTTGCTGAACCATTGCCGGCCCGAACTGCGCAGGTTCAGCAGGTTTTTCTCATAGTAATCATAGTCGTTAAAGGTGGTAACGGTATGGGTAACCGTACCGGAGGCCTGGGGCAAGGTTTGTATTCTTTTGCCCGGACCCAGGTCACAGGTCAGGAAATAACAGGCAGTCTCCGAATAGCCGTTGATCTTTTGTGAAAAGAAGTCTTTTGATTCATCATAGGTCCATGAAACAACCCCTTTCCCGTAAAAAAGAATATAATCGCCCTTATTGAAAACAGCATCGGGGCCCGTCTCCATGTATATGGCGTTTTCCGTCAGGTCATCCTGACGGGGGTCTGCGTTCATCAGGGGAAGTTCCTGCCCTCCGTTACCATACACGCGGATGTTTTCGGGGTTTGAAAAGCCCAGCTTTTCGATGTCCTCATAAGTGAGTTTATAAATGCCGTCCGTTTGGATCCTGATTTTATACCATTTCCCGGTGGCCAGAACGGAAGCAGCAGCATAGGGAAGATCTTTGCTTGAGGATGTCTTTTCTGCCTGCTTAACGAAGGTATTAAGGGTGAATGCCTCAAGCTTTTCAATCTTGCCTGTGGCACCGTTTTTCCGCAGCGGCAGAAGATCAATCCTGATGATCGGGGTTCCCCGCTGATATACCATGGTATGCTTCAGTACAACCTGCTCCCTGAGGTTATCAAGGTCCCCTATACCCTTAAGTTCTTCCGCAGTGAGTTCCCGGTAGGCGGCATTCCCCAGCCGGACACTGTCAAGCACCGAAGAAGGGTCAGCGGGGATCTGTTCGAAATACCAGGGCAGCCCATGCCAGGGATCAGGGTATCCGGCATTCTTAAAATACAGCTTGCGCAATTCAGGGGTAAAGACCACCGAACTGTCACGATAGATCGGCCGGGGAATGCTTTCTCCCCATTCGATGGTCCTGCTGTACTGCCTGACCTGCGCCTGCAACGGCCCCGCAAGGGAGACCAGCATAAGCAGGCACATCAGCAAGGGAAACCTTATAAAACCGTTGTGAGCAGGTTCAGTTTTTTTCATCCAAGATTCAGATTTGATCCACTGAAATAATATCCAACTTTAAACGTTTCAAAAATACAATTATTGTCAATTTTAATGTTAAACAAAAAAAGTTTATTATAGTTTTACAGGCCTCTTGAAGTTACAGGGTGAAAAACAGCATTCTCCATATTTTGGCATTGCTGGTTATGTTAAACCGGACCGCAGGGTATGCCCAGGATTATCACCTTACCGGTTTTCTGCATAACCAGGCTTACATTAACCCGGCCT
>CAYMJH010000109.1:9208-12176 GCA_964390385.1 uncultured Bacteroidales bacterium
GAGGTTTCCATGACCTACCGCAACCAATGGCCCGGCATAGGAGCTGATTTCGTAACCTACGGAGCCGTCTTCATACAGCCCCTGCCTGTCATCAACAGCGGTATCGGCGTGAAATTCCTGCGCGACAGCGAAGGCGGCGGTGTTTTCACAAGAACCTCGGCCAACCTGATATATGGGTATTCCTTTAAAGCCGGCCGGAATCTGCAGGTTTACGCGGGCCTCGGGGCTTCCTATGTTTTCCGGCAATTCACGCCCGTAAACCTTCAGTTTCCATCCGACGTGCTGCATGATCTCGGCGTTTCTTCACCGCCGGTGAACATTTCAGACTACACCAGGGGATATCCCGATTTCAGCGTGGGCATATCGGGAACATGGCATAAAAGTTTTACGGTCGGATTATCATCCCTGCACGTTACAAGACCGGAGGAATCATTCTCGGGTGAAACCGGAAGCCGTTTGCCTGTTAAATATACCTTATTTTCATCCTATCGACTGCCGGCCGGCGGAAAATACAACCAGCGGGGGCTGGTGTTCATACCGGCCCTGATGTTTGTACATCAGGGCATTACAAATGAGCTGGTATGGGGGACTTCGGCCGAGATCCTGCCTTTCACCGCCTGTATCTGGCTGCGCCAGGACCTTTCCCTGCATTTCAGCTCCCTTCTGTTTTCAGCCGGAATTTTACAGAAAAAATATACTTTTTTATACAGTTACGACGTTAATTTAACACGCGCTAATTTTTTATCAACAAAAATGGGTTCACATGAAGTAACCTTTTTAATCCGATTTGAGTATAAAAGGAAGAAAATCGGATCGGTAAAATGTCCCTGATCTGTAGCATATTTTTAATAATTGTTGTAAATTAGAGTTACAAATATTTATTATATTTGAAAACAAAAACCAAAAAACCATGAATGTTAAGTTTTCTGCTGTATTGAGAATGCTTATAATGATAGTTCTTGTTACCGCTTGTGGCAAAAAGGGCAGTCAGGTTTCAAACACCACCGGATGGGATTATAATGATCCGGAGAACGGAGGATTTGAGGTCATTGCAGGGAGCGAACAGGAAACCGGTCCCGGTCTTGTGCTGATCGAGGGAGGCACTTTTACCATGGGCCGTGTTGAACAGGACGTGATGTACGATTGGAACAACGTCCCGCGCAGGGTAACCGTCAGCTCTTTTTACATGGACCAGACCGAAGTGAAAAATGTTGATTACAGGGAATATTTGCACTGGATACAAAGGGTTTTTATTGATTATCCCCTGGTATACCGGAATGCATTGCCCGATACGCTGGTATGGAGAAGGCCGATGGCGTATAACGAACCCTACGTTCAGTATTATTTCCGCCATCCCTCCTACAATGAGTATCCCGTTGTAGGCGTCAGCTGGCTGCAGGCCAGTGACTATTGTGCCTGGAGGACCGACCGCGTCAACGAAGGGGTTCTCATCAGAGAAGGCATACTGAAGCCGGATCCGAACCAGCTCAACAATACTAATTTCAACACCGAAGCTTACCTGGCAGGACAGTATGAAGGACTGGTCAACCAGAACCTTCGCAGCCTCGATCCCAACCAGGAATTCCGCCGGGTGATGGTTGAAGACGGGATATTGCTCCCGAAATACAGGCTTCCGACCGAAGCCGAATGGGAATATGCGGCTCTCGCCTTAATCGGCAATACGTATGAAGAACGTGTTTATGAAAGAAGGATCTATCCGTGGGACGGTCACAATGTCAGAAACGACCTCAAGAAGAACAGGGGTGAACTGAGGGCCAACTTCGTCCGCGGACGCGGTGATATGATGGGTACGGCCGGCGGTCTTAATGACAACGCAAGCATTCCTGCCCCGGTTGAATCTTACTGGCCCAATGACTTTGGTCTTTATTGCATGGCCGGAAACGTCAGTGAATGGGTGGAAGATGTTTACAGACCTTTGACCTATGAAGACTTCGATGAATTCAACCCTTTCCGCGGCAACGTGTTCCAGACCCTGAAAACCGATGAAGAAGGCAATGTGGCCGAAAAAGACAGCCTTGGCCGTCTCCAATACAGGGATGTTACGGATGACGAAGCCATTAACCGGTGGAATTACAAAAAAGCCTACTATAAGAACTATAAAGACGGTGATTATGAATCGAGCCTGATCGACGGGTCGGATTGGTCAGCTGACTCCCGCACCCAGGCTGCCAACTCAGACCGCATGTACTCCCAGCAAACGGGGTATGAAACCTCACTGATCAGTGACAAAACAAGGGTATACAAAGGCGGTTCATGGCGTGACAGGGCTTACTGGATGAGTCCGGGAGCCCGCCGCTATCTTGATGAAGGCCAGTCGAGGGACGACCTCGGGTTCCGCTGCGCGATGGTGCGTGTCGGCAGCCCGGTCGGAAATTAATAATCGCTTGAAGAATATCAAAAACCTCATTAGCCATAGTGAGGTTTTTTTTATTTTAGCAGGATGAGGGGGTTAAGCAGTGAACAGTGAACAGTGAACAGTGTCCGCTTTTAGCTGTTGGCTATTAGCCATTGGCTAATGGCTAATAGCCAAAAAGGTAACAGCCTGACTTTAAAACTTCCTGCCTGCATGACGTAAAGATTAAAAGCTACAAGGTTTTATGGAGATCAGCGAACTATATAAGATCTACAGGGATCATCCCGATATCAGCACCGATTCGAGAAATATCCGGCCCGGATGTTTGTTCTTTGCCCTGAAAGGTGACACTTTTAACGGGAACAGGTTTGTAAGGGAAGCTCTTGATAAAGGAGCCCGGTGCGCCGTCGCCGGAAAAGACGACTGTCCGCCTGGCGCCGGCATTTTGCTGGTGGATGATGTGCTGCATGTTCTGCAGCAGCTGGCTACCTTTCACCGTCAGCAATGCCGCTTCAGGCTGCTGGCCATCACAGGCTCCAACGGGAAAACCACCACGAAAGAACTTTGCAGTTCGGTATTGGGCCGTAAATACAA
>CAYMJH010000110.1:0-1485 GCA_964390385.1 uncultured Bacteroidales bacterium
CCTGGGTGAAGAATTGTGCATTCACCCCGCCGATAAAAAAACAGGTGCTGAAAGGCTGGCCTATCTGGCTCTGGCAAAAACATATGGTATAGCGGGTATCGGGTATGATTGTCCTGTTCTGAAAGAAATGACGGTTAATGATACCTCTGCGCTTTTGACTTTCGGTAACATACCCAATGGCCTAACCACCTTCAGTAAAACATTGTCCGGCTTCGAGGTGGCCGGGAGCGACAGGTTATTTTATCCGGCGACAGCAGTGCTGCACCGTACCTCAGTGGTCCTTACCTGCAGCGAGGTTAAAAAAATCACAGCCGTAAGGTATGCCTTCAGGGATTTTACGGTGGGCGAACTTTACAGCACGGAAGGAATTCCTGTGCCCTCCTTCAGAACGGATGACTGGTGAGGCCGGAACGATGAACCACAAAGACCGTTTTCTGGCCACCATAGCTTATGCGCCGGTTGACCGCCCGGCTTCATGGCTGGGATTGCCCGTTCCTGATGCTAAACCCGGATTGATGAATTATTTTCGGGTGCACTCCGTGGATGAGCTTAAAAAGATTTTAGATGATGACATCTATCCCATTGAAGTACCTTATCATTTTCCGCCGTCCAATCATATAGCCTGTGCCTTTAATTTTGCAAAGCTGCATCATGACGACACACCTGATAACCGCACCCTGACGGCGCCGGGTTTTTTCGAGGACTATGACCGGCCCGAAGATGTCGAAAGATTTGACTGGCCTGATCCGTCCCGCTATCTCGACCGTGAAGAATCGAAACGCAGGGCTCAGGCGGCAGACCCACATTATGCCCGAATGGGCGTTTTATGGAGCGCGCATTTTCAGGATGCCTGCTCGGCTTTCGGAATGGAACATGCCCTCATGGTCATGCTGGCAAATCCCGGTATGTTTCAGGCAGTGATTGACAGGATTACGGAATTCTACCTGAAGGCCAATGAAATTTTTTTCGAATCAACAAAGGGAAATCTTGATCTGGTTCTGATCGGTAACGATTTTGGAAGTCAGATGGGTCTCATAGTCGATCCCGGTCTGCTGAGAAGGTTTGTTTTCCCGGGTACCCAAAAACTCATCGACCAGGCAAAAGCCTATGGCCTTAAAGTGATGGTTCATTCCTGCGGCTCGATTTTCCCTATCATCGATGACATCATAGGACTCGGTGCCGACATAATCCATCCCATTCAGGCTCTTGCCCATGATATGGATGCAGGCAGGCTGAAATCCCGCTTCGATAAAAGAGTTGCTTTCTGCGGCGGCGTTGATGCGCAATACCTTATGGTTAAAGGATCACCGGAGGATGTCAGCAGCCAGGTTACGAAACTGGTTGAAATGTTTCCGACGGGACTGATCCTATCACCCAGTTACGAAGCCATTCTTCCCGATATTCCCCCGGCCAACATTGAAGCCCTTTTTTCCACGCTGAACAATAGTTAATACCATGAGAAGATGCGGACAAACCATCGGGCAT
>CAYMJH010000110.1:1495-5782 GCA_964390385.1 uncultured Bacteroidales bacterium
GCAATCAGTTACATTTCTTCCACGAACCGGATGATCAGCTTCGCGTAGTTTTCAAATGCCATCATACTGATAGAATCGGCTGTATCATAAAGATCGTGATAGGATGCATTCCCTCCCAGGGTATAAATAAAAAAACAAGGAATTCCCCTGAGATAAAAGGGACAGTGATCGCTGTTGCAGGCTTCACCGCGTATTTTGACAGCCGGCAGCAGTGAATCACTTTCATTAATGTGCACCAGCCTTTCGAATTCTTTTTTGAAAATGCTTCCGTTGACCACCATGATGCCTTCTTCCCCTGTTCCAACCAGGTCGAAATTAAGCAGGAAGCGCACCTTATTCAGATCAATGGCAGGATTTTCGACAAAATGCCGGGCTCCCAGGAAACCTGATTCCTCGCCTGTCGTGGCCAGAAACAGCAAGGAGTAGGCCGGTGGGTTGGCGCTGAAGTATTGCATAAGGCTGAGCAGCATGGCAACGCCTGAAGCATTGTCATTGGCTCCCGGAAAGAATGTTTTTCGGCCCAGGGAACCCAGGTGATCATAATGAGCTGTAAATACAAGGAAAGAATCAGCTTTCAGCGTACCCCTGCAATATCCCATGATGTTCCTGGTTTTACGTTCCGGATAAAACCGGTTTTTAAGATTTGTTTCAATCAGGCTGGAAGCATCAATTCCGACATTGTGATGCAGCAAAATCCAGGGCTTATAATAACACCGGCCGGATGCAGACCATGTCAGCTTATCCCTTGTGGCTTCAATGAAGCCAGCCCCAGGCATCGATTCCTCTTGTTTAAGGTACTCCCTGAAGTTTTTCAGGATCAAATGCTGTTCCCTGTTCAGGCTGTCTGTCCCTGAAGCGCTGAGGTATACAAGCTGATCAGGTCTTGCCTGCTGTATCTTTTGGCCGGCGGTGCCCGATAAGATGTCACCGGGATTGACTTCAAGACAACGATAAGTTCCTTTAAGGCCGGGGGAAGACGGGGCAGGAAGAAATTCACGGACAGGCATAAGCCTGGCGTTGTTGACGGAAAGCTTTACGGGACCGGGAAATGTATTGATACTAATCTCAAGCCATTGGCTGTAACTGCAATTGAATGGCAGTGCACCGTTCTTTTTGAACTCTTTTGCAATATACCGGGCTGCCCTGTCGATGCCTTGATGCGCAAAACCCCTGCCATGCATGGCGGGACCTGAAAGATCATGCACCACCCTGCGGGCATAGTTGATTTCCTGGGCCTCGGCAGCATGAACCAGCAGTATGATTACCAGCGGAAAAATAATGGGCTTTTTCATCTTCTCTTATTTAAAACCAGTATCCGATATTGAAATAGGTCAACAGATCGCGATGGGCATTGGATGCCATGACTGTGAATTCGATGGGACCAATCATGCTGTTGTTGCCTATGGTTATCCCGAATCCCAGCAATCCGCTGCCGCGCGAAAACAGATCTGCAGGTGTCCATGCCGTGCTGGCTGCGTTGGCTTTCAATACTATATAGTTATTGCGCCAGATATTATACTGAACGTTGAAACCTATCCCGGTCATAATCCTGTTGCTGACCTGCATGAAATCAAGACCTGTAAATGGCAGCAATCCCTTATTGAACATTTGGTTCATCCCACCCAGGTATAGCTGATATACTGAGTTAATGGTGTCGGCACTGGTAAATCCGCCAAAAAGGGAGGGGAGCAGGGCAAATTTTTTTGCTACGCGAAGCGCTTTTTCGTAACGGAAACGTACAAAGTGAACAGAAGGGGCATCCGCTTCGTTCACCAGCTTGTAAATTCCGTGCAACCTGTCGCCTTTGTATGGATAGCTGACATCATCAAACCTGTCGATATTCAAAAAAAAGTAGCCGTTGTAAAAGCGGTTCGATTCCTTTTTAGGCAGTATATCTCCAACCAGTGGTTTCAGGTTGACAAACTCATATTCAAATCCGCCCCCAAGAGCAATGGCATGTTTAAAAATGGATTGGGTATACAGCCTGAAGGTGATATCGGTGAAATCGATGGTGGTGATTCTGTGGTCGCCGCGGTAAAGGTAAACATCCAGGTTTTGTCCTTCAAGATCCAGGCCAAAACCGGGCTTGGCCCCGTTGTTTTTGAAGTATGAGGCCAGCCACTTGGGATTGTTTCCCAGTCCGAGATTCAGGGACAACTTGGATCCGTCGATCAGCAGGTTACGAATAGTGGCGTTGATGATGATTGACGAATTGAAATAGGTATTATAATTCAATCCCACCCGTAACAGCCCTCCTTCCTTTTCCACAACCCTGATCAGGAGCCTTGCCGCGTTGGTGGTTTTGTCGTTCTCGACCGGCTCGAGTTCATAGGTGACCTTTGAAAAATAAAGGCTCGAAAAGGCATTATCAACAGCAGTTGCCAGATCTCCGGGCTTGATCCAGGATTGCATGTCGAGTTGCAGTTTGCCAGTGAGCAGCCGGGCAGATACTTTATTCAGGCCAAGGATATGGATCTCCTTAAGAAAAACAGAGTCAACCGCAGGTAAAACAGGCTTTTGAGGATGAAAAGCCTCACCATGCTGAAGAGAATCCCGGAGTGCCAGCAAAGCCGGAAGATGTGAGCGGGCTGCCTTTTCACCGCGTGCGATCAGGGAATCAGCTTTGCTGAAATCGGAGGATCCGAGGTTTGCCAGATCAGGCCTGATCAGGATATCGCAAAGTTTACGGTTGGCACCGGTACGGTTTTCTGAAGTCAGGAAAACAGTCTGTTCGAAGATCCTGAAGATATCGAATATATCCGTTGCCTGAGGCGTCTGATAGCCAACATCTACGCCAATGATGATATCGGCGCCCATTTCCTTCAACCGGTCAGCGGGAAAGTTGTTGATCACACCACCGTCAACCAGCAGGAAAGAATCGCGCTGAACGGGAGCGAAAAGGGATGGTATGGCCATGCTGGCTCTCATGGCATGGGGGAGATAACCTTCCCGGATGACTACTTCTTTGCCTGAAATAATATCCATTGAAACACAGCAATACGGGATGGGGAATTGAGAAAAATCCCTGATCTGATAAACCTGAAAACACAGTTTATTCAGCAGATTCTCTATGTTTTGACCCGATATGATACCTGAAGGGACGACGACTCCGGATCTACTGAAAGGAAAGGAGACAAAAAAGATGTCTTCCTCGCATTTTTCTTCAATGGAAAGATCGGTACGGGAGATGTTGTCCGACAATAGTTTGTTCCAGTTTTGCCCGACCGTGATGCTCTCCAGCGCTCCCGCGTCGTATCCTATCGCATAGAGACCGCCAATGATCGCTCCCATGCTGGTACCGGCAATATAGTCAATCGGAATTCCGGCTTCCTCGATCACTTTCAGCACTCCGATATGGGCAATCCCTTTGGCAGCCCCGCCGCTTAAAACCAGGCCAATCCGGGACCTCTTGCCGACAACCGGCTGTCCGGTCAGCTCGCCGGCTGGTAAGGCAAGGATTAATACAGTCAGGATCAGTTGCACAGCGATCCTTTGATTTACTGATACTCTTTGCAGATTAACGCTGGCCATCAACATCAGATGTGGTTCGAGAAGTATTTCATGAACTGGGACCGTTCATATTCGGTGGGATCGGGAATGTTGCGGTAATTGAGTTTCCCCCTGAATTCATCTATCGTTTTGAAATGATGGTTGTCCATCCATTGCTCTATGTCCTTTTTAATTACGGCCAGTGTTTCAACTCCTTCCCTGTATAGTACGGAGCATACCTGAACGGCCCTGGCACCGGCCAATATTTGTTTGACGGCGCCCTTGCCGTCATGGATACCCGTTGAAGCGGCGATATCGATTTTGTCGACCTGGTGGGAAACAATCCCGACCCATCGAAGCGAATTCCTGATATCAGAAGGTGTGCTGAAAACTTCGGCTCCGACGATTTTCATCTGATCAACATCGATATCGGGGGCATAGAAGCGGTTGAACAAAATGACGCCTTTGGCACCTCTGATATACAATCCGTTTACGAGTTTCACCAGGTTGGTGAAATGCATACCGATTTTGACCGAAACCGGAATGCCGGTTTTTTCCCTGACCTTTGAGATGATATCGTAATAGAGGGCTTCATGTTTCTCTGAAGGTATATCCTTGTCGGTAGGGAGAAAATAGATATTGAGTTCCAGTGCGTCGGCTCCGGCTTTTTCAATGTCGGCTGAAAAACCCATCCAGTCCGATGCAGAGATACAATTGATACTGGCAATGACCGGGATCCTGACGGACTTCTTTGCCTTTTCGATCAGCTGAAGGTACTCTTCCAGTGAATGGCTCCTG
>CAYMJH010000110.1:5792-12152 GCA_964390385.1 uncultured Bacteroidales bacterium
GATATAATCCTGAGCCTCAGGATAAGAGTCCCGGGAAAGCATGCGTCCGGCTTCGGCTGTGATCTGCTCCTCAAAAAGAGACTTCAGCACTACGGCGCCGGCTCCCATTTCTTCCAGTTGCCTGATCTTGTCGGCGGCGTTGGTCAGCCCTGAACTGCTTACTATAATAGGATTGCCGAGTTTCAGTCCGAGATAGGTTGTCGCTAAATTTGCCATATCAGAATAAAGATTAAAATTTATGTTCGTTGACCAAAAATCAGGGTTCCGATTCTCAGCAGGGTGGCTCCTTCTTCAAGGGCTAAGGAGTAATCGCCCGACATACCCATGGACAGCTCGGAAAATGCTTCATCGTTATGAAAACGCCTTGTTTTGATCGCGCTGAACAAACCTGCAAGGAAGTGAAACTCCGATCGGATCAGCTCAGCATCATAGGTAAATGTCGCCATTCCCATCAGGCCGCAGATCCTGACATGGGTCAGGATTTGAAATTCAGGTGTTGACAGCAGTTCAACAGCAGCATCAGGCGACAGACCGTATTTGGTCTCTTCCTTTGCAATTCTTATCTGCAACAGGCAGCGGATGATCCGGTTATTTCTCAGTGCTTCATGGTGGATGACCGAAAGAAGGTTCAGGTTATCAACGGAATGGATCATGCTGATAAACGGCGCAATGTATTTGACCTTGTTGGTCTGCAGATGTCCGATCATATGCCATTCAATATCACGGGGAAGGTTTGCCTGTTTCCGGGTGAGCTCCTTCACCCTGTTTTCACCGAAAATCCTGTGCCCGCAATGATAAGCTTCCAAAATATCAGCTTCGGAAACCGTTTTGGATACCGCAACAATTCTCGCATGGGCCGGCAAAGACTGCTTCAGGTGCTGGATGTTTTCTGCAATTTCCATGGGGGATACGATGGCAAAGGTAAAAGTAGTAAAAAAAATGGTTGCGAAGGTTGCTTTGCCCACCATAGCCTGAATTGGTTTTGTGCGATAGCGGCGAAGGTGGGTCGGTTGTCGGTTTTCAGTTGTCTTTGTTCTATTATCCTGGCTCTTGATTCTAAAATCTTAAAAGATTGCCTGCAGAAAATATGGTGGTTTTTTGTTATCATTGTAGTTTCTCCTCATATTATAATATCAAGATACCATGAAAGTTTCGGTAATCGGATCAGGTAACGTCGGATCAAGCTGTGCGAATGTCATCGCCCACAAGGATGCAGCTCATGAAGTGGTTTTACTGGATGTCAAGCCCGGCCTGGCTGAAGGCAAAGCTCTTGATATCTGGCAGAGTGCTCCCATCGACCGCTTCAATACAAAGACCATCGGAGTGACCAATGACTATAGCGCAACAGCCAATTCCAACATCATCATCATAACATCGGGGTTACCCCGCAAACCGGGCATGAGCCGGGATGACCTGATTGAGACCAATGCAGCCATTGTAAAATCGGTAACTGAAAACGTCATTCAATATTCTCCCTGCGCCATCATCATTGTTGTTTCAAATCCGCTCGATGCGATGACTTATCAAGCCTACCTGACTTCTGCTTTCTCCAGGACCAGGGTCATGGGTATGGCAGGGATACTGGATACCGGAAGGTACCGTTCTTTTATTGCAGATGAGCTGAATGTTTCTCCTAAGGATGTTCAGGCTGTAATGCTCGGCGGCCATGGAGATACCATGGTTCCGCTTCCGCGATATACCACCGTGAGTGGTATCCCGCTAAAAGAATTGCTTCCCGATGAAAAAATCAATGCTATCATTGAGCGCACCAGGTTCGGCGGTGGGGAAATTGTTAAACTGATGGGCACGTCGGCCTGGTATGCTCCCGGATCTGCTGCTGCCCGTATGGCGGAGGCCATATCAGGTAATGAGAAGCGGGTTTTTCCTTGTTGTGTTAAGCTGGAAGGGGAATACGGACTTGAGAATGTATTTGTGGGTGTGCCGGTAATACTCGGGAAAAACGGTATCGAAAGGATCATTGAACTGCATCTGAATGAGGAAGAAAGAAAACAACTCAATGACAGTGCTGCTGCAGTTAAGGAAATGATGGAAGTGCTCGACCGGCTGCAAATAAAAAACCGTTAGACGAATCTAACGGTTTTTATCAGTTCTTCAGGAAAGGTTCAACGCTGCATTCTCATTGCGGGC
The DNA here is from genome assembly GCA_964390385.1 of uncultured Bacteroidales bacterium. Taxonomy (GTDB): domain Bacteria; phylum Bacteroidota; class Bacteroidia; order Bacteroidales; family UBA10428; genus UBA5072. The sequence goes on from CAYMJH010000110.1 coordinate 7,941, forward strand.
TTTTTTTCTGGTCCATTGCTTGGAATAGTCAAAAATCCTGTTGATCACCTCGTCCCTGACATCGGTCCTTAGGTTATCAAGGTAGTTTTCAATGGCTTCCAAATCTTCATTTTCTAAAAACCCGGCGAGTTTTATAAACTCGTTTTCTTTTTCGTCTGAGAATGAACCTGTTGAACCGTGCAACGTAAAAGTTCTGTTCATAGGCACAAAATTAGGGTTCAACTAAAACAGATATTAAACGCCTTAACTGAATCGTTATTGTGCGAAAGATATAAAAATTTTACATTGATGTCAACAGGAGATTTGCATGAGATAACTGCCGACTTATCAGCGATATCAGTCCGGCGCTTTCCGGAAGTCTTTGCCAGGCCTAGATTTCATTATTCCGATAGAACAAGGTTCTTTTCCTTCACCAGTTTCCTGAGGTTTATGAGCGCATACCTCATCCTGCCAAGGGCTGTATTGATACTGACATGGGTCTGGTCAGCAATTTCCTTGAAACTCAGGCCGCAATAATGCCTGAGAATAAGGACCTCCTTCTGATCTTCGGGCAGGTAATCTACCAGATTTCTGACATCCTGCTCAATTTGTTCATGGATGATTTCATCTTCAACGGTTTTTGCGGCAAACCGTTTTGAGTTGAATACATCCGTCCCGTAATCGTTGCTGGAGACAGAATTCATCTGTTTTTCACGCCTGAAATGATCGATTACAAGGTTGTGGGCTATTCGTACAACCCAGGCAAGGAACTTACCGTCATCGCGATACCTTCCTTCATGAAGCGACCGGATCACTTTGACGAAGGTGTCCTGGAAGATGTCTTCCGCCAGATGCTGGTTTTTAATCAGCAGGACTATATAAGTATAAACCTGTTTTCTGTATCGTGTGATCAGTATTTCAAGACTTTCCTGATCGCCGCTGACAAACCTGCTTACGAGCTCGTTGTCAGTAAGAACACATGTTTTCAAAACTACCTCCTTTTTAAAGGTTATTGCATGTAAACGGTAGAATTGTGTCTATAGGCGATCCTCCTTTTGAGCGGTTAATTTTGGGTTGAAATAAAGGATTTATTATGAATAATCCAATATTTTTGTTTCAAAAATAAGTTAATTTTTATTAAAAACAAATACCATCCGGGGAAAATTCAAGCACAATGCCGAAAGAAAAAGCGAAAGGAAGAACAAATTATACATCAGGTGATCAAGGAGTTATTATTATTTCCGGAGCCCGTGTACACAACCTGAAAAACATCAGTCTAACGCTTTCGCGGAATAAGCTGATCGTAGTTACCGGCTTATCGGGTTCGGGCAAGTCTTCGCTGGCCTTTGACACCATTTATGCGGAAGGACAGCGCCGCTATGTCGAGAGTCTTTCATCCTATGCCCGGCAATTCCTGGGCCGGGCCAACAAGCCTGAGGTGGATTTTATCCGTGGTATTCCACCGGCCATAGCCATTGAGCAGCGGGTAAATACCCGTAATCCCCGATCCACCGTCGGGACATCGACGGAAATATACGATTATCTGAAGCTGCTTTTTGCCCGCATCGGTCAGACCTATTCACCCTTGTCGGGAGCATTGGTAAAGAAGGACACGGTGACTGACGTGGTGGATTACATAACGGCATTTCCGCAGGAAAAAAGACTTCTGATCCTTGCTCCGTTAAAGGACAATACCCGTCTGAGCCTGACACAGCATATCGAGGATCTTATACATCAGGGTATTACGCGGCTTGAGGTAAACGGCACCGTGATGAAGGCCGAAGCATTTGTCCCGTCCTCATCCGATATCGTCCGGGCTGGTATCAGTGTTATTGTCGACAGGATTACCGTATCCCGTGATGATGACTCGAAAAGCCGCTATGCCGATTCGGTGCAAATGGCATTCCGCATCGGAGAGGGGATATGCCTGATAAAGGAAGCCGATGAACCCTATGCCCATAGATCTTTCAGTGATGCATACGAAGCTGACGGTATCCGTTTTGAAGAACCGTCCGTGCATATGTTCAGCTTTAATAATCCGATCGGGGCCTGCCCCGAATGTGAGGGATACGGAAAAGTGATCGGCATTGATGAAGACCTGGTGATCCCCAATAAAGGCCTTTCCGTGTATGAAGATGCGGTCGTCTGCTGGAAGGGAGAAAAAATGCAGAAATGGAAGGAAAAGCTGATTCTGCATGCCGACAATTGCGGCTTCCCCATTCACAGGCCCTATTATGAACTGACGGAAGAGCAACGCAGTCTTTTATGGAACGGCAGCAAATATTTCAAAGGCATCCGTCATTTCTTTGAATACCTCGAAACAAAAAAATACAAGATCCAGTACCGTGTTATGCTTTCGAGATACCGCGGAAAGACTGTTTGCCCGACTTGCCGGGGAACACGGTTAAAGAAAGAAGCGGCTTTTGTAAAGATCAACGGCAAGTCAATTACCGACCTGGTCATTATGCCGGCAGAAAAACTGAGAACTTTCTTTGACGGCATCAGACTTACGCCCTACGAAGAAAAAATTGCCGGCAGGATATTACAGGAAATCAAGGTGAGAATCGGTTACCTGTGTGATGTCGGTCTGGAGTATCTCACACTCAACAGGATTTCTTCCACCCTTTCAGGGGGAGAGTCACAACGCATCAACCTCTCCGCCACACTGGGCAGCAGCCTGGTAGGTTCACTCTATATACTGGATGAGCCCAGTATTGGTTTGCATCCCCGGGACACCAAACGGCTGGTGAGTGTATTAAAGAACCTGAGGGATATTGGCAACACCGTGATGGTGGTCGAACATGAGGAGGAAATTATACGGGCGGCGGATGACGTAGTTGATATCGGGCCTTTGGCGGGCAGGAACGGTGGAGAAATAATCTATCACGGGCCGTACGATGAATTCATCCGGCAGGGTAAAGGACTGACAGCCGCCTTCCTCACCGGCAGGGAAAGGATCGAAGTGCCTGGGACAAGGAGGAAATGGAACAACTTTATTGCCATCCACGGGGCGCGGGAAAACAATCTGAAGGGCATCAACGTAAAGATCCCGCTGAATATTATGACGGTGATCACCGGGGTAAGCGGTTCGGGGAAATCATCCCTGGTAAAGTCCATTGTTTTTCCCGCGCTGAGCAAAATCTACAACAACTTCGGTGAAAAAGCCGGCCAGTACGGAAAAATTGACGGTGATATCCATATGTTGTCCGGTATTGAATTTGTAGACCAGAATCCCATCGGTAAATCTTCAAGATCCAATCCGGTAACTTACTCCAAAGCCTTTGATGATATCCGCAAACTATTCGCATCGCAGCCATTGTCGAAATATAACGGATTTACGGCTTCGCATTTTTCCTTTAACATCGATGGCGGGCGCTGTGAAGAATGCCAGGGAGAAGGTGAAATCAAAGTAGAGATGCAGTTTATGGCTGATGTGCACCTGGTTTGCGAAAGCTGTCACGGAAAGCGCTTTAAAGACGAGATACTGGAGGTCACCTACCAGGGTAAAAGCATCCATGATATCCTCGAAATGACGGTTGAAGAGGCCATCTCGCTTTTTGACGCGCAGCATGGAGCCTTTGAAAAGTCAATTGTAAGGAAACTGATGCCGCTTGCAGCTGTCGGGCTGGGTTATGTGCAGTTGGGACAATCCTCCAGCACCCTGAGCGGAGGCGAGAGCCAGCGCGTAAAGCTTGCCTCATTCCTGGGAGGCGAAAAGGGCCATGATCCCACGCTGTTTGTATTTGACGAGCCTACCACCGGTCTTCATTTCCATGATATAAGAAAGCTGCTGGATTCATTTAATGCATTGATTGAAAGGGGCCATTCGATACTGATCATTGAACATAATCCGGAAGTGATCAAAACGGCCGACTGGATCATTGATCTTGGTCCCGAAGGCGGAGAGAGAGGCGGCTATGTTGTTTGTGAGGGAACACCGGAAACGCTTGCCCGTTGTGAAAAATCGTACACAGGTCAATATTTGGAAAGCAAGCTGACATTTGACCGCTAAAAGGCAAAAAAAATAGTAAAAAAAAGCCTGTGATACGATACCACAGGCTTTCTTTGGACGACTTAATCCGGGTATTATTTTTCCTTAAAGCCGAACATTATAGCGACACAACTGCTGAAGGGAAATTCAGCCTGTTTATTGGTGACAGGCACTTTAATAATGATCTTAAGTTGCTGGCTTGCATCGAGTTTAAAATCCCAAGACATGGCATTATTATGTTC
>CAYMJH010000111.1:0-12026 GCA_964390385.1 uncultured Bacteroidales bacterium
TAGGCTGCAGGTGTAAAGGCAGTAATGTCAAAGCCGAGCAGTACTAATTACCCGTGAGCTTTCTTGTTGACAGCTTATTATGCAGCTCTTTCCGGCATGTTAAAATATTATTCCCGACTTGGTCGGGATGTAAATCTTTAGGTGACTATAGCAATGGGGTTCCACCTCTTCCCATTCCGAACAGAGAAGTTAAGCCCATTAGCGCCAATGGTACTGCATCCGCGGGAGAGTAGGTCGTCGCCGATCTTCAATCCCGGTTCCTTTTAAACGGAACCGGGATTTTTTTTGAATGAATCTAGGTTTCGCCTGTACAATAATTTAATTTTGATCAGGTTATATTTGTTAAGGTACACCGGAATCCTGTCATGAATAAAAAAGCCATATTACTCATATTGCCTCTATTCCCCCTCCTTCCGCTCTGCGCCCAGATCGACACAACCCAATCCCTATACTCGTGGAAACTCGACGCTTACCATATTAGCCGCATACCCGCAACAATCGATACCAGCCTCACCGGCTTCCAGATCCAGAACCCCGTGATGCGCGATTACCTGTCGGCCTCTACCCTCGGAAACCTCAGCTCACCTTCCATCAGCAATGTTTTTACTGACCGTAATATCACCGAAGACTTTACCACTGTGAACGCCTTCTACCTGTTCATGAAAAGACCAGACAACACGGCCTACATGAATACCCGGAGACCATTTACACGGCTTACCTACCTCAACGGAGGCTCAAACCTGAATAAGGAAGAAGTACTGGATGTGTTTCATTCTCAAAATGTTAACAGGGCCATGAATGTTGGCCTTCACTTTACCACACAGGAGGCAAGGGGACAGTATTTCGTGCAGCGTACCAAAAATAATTCCTTCCGGCTTTTTGGTAGCTTTGACGGCGAAATATACTCATCCCATGTTTCGGTTAACTATAACCGAATCTCTGCCGATGAAAACGGAGGCGTCCCTTACGACTCTGTCATTACCGACACGGTCTTTAGATTATCGAAGGATATTCCAACCCTGTTCGGAGGTATCGATGAAACCAACCGGCATAAACCCGACGTATACCGCGAAATTAAACAGATCAGCCTGTTCACCATACAGGAAGTATCCTTCAGAAAACTGTTCTCCTCTTCCGACACTGCCGGTAAACAATCCGGGATCAGGATCTTCTACCCCAAGCTGGCCTATATCCTCAATTTCGACAGAACCAAGGTGAAATATACCGACAACAACCCTGCTGTGGGCTATAACGCCGGTTTATACCCCGGCCTTTTTGTTAACCCGGAAAAAACTGTCGATTCCCTCTTCTGCTGGAAACTGCAGAATGCCTTCAGACTCCAGTTCCAGGGACGAAGGGATAACCATTACTTCGTCGATCTGGCCTATGATCTGATGAACTATTCCCTGTCAGTATACACCGATACTAGCCGCGTTCAACCCGTTCTTTTCTACCAGTACACGAACCTGCCACTGACAGACCGCCAGGCATTGCTGCATAATACTCACCTTTCTTCAGGCTTTTCCAGGATATTTGCCAATGCCCTGAAAATGAATCTTTACGGACGTTATTACCTCTCGGGGTACCAGTCAGGTGACTTTCGCATTGCCGGGGATATCGAACTCATCCTGAAGAATACTAAAAATCCCGTCAGCATTAAAGCCGGCGCATCAAATGAATTGCTCAAACCCGGATTCCTTTACAGCCGGTTTTTATCCAATAGTTTTATCTGGAACCAGCCCCTGAAACAAACCAGTATCTCCAATCTGTCAGGCGATCTGAACCTTTTGTCAAATAAATTTGTTGTACAGGCGGATTATTACTTACTTCACAACATGGTATATTTCGATACCGCTGCGTACCCGAGGCAGTTTCAACGGGTTTTGTCGGTGGTTTCAGTTGTGGCGGGAAAGGAATTCAGGTTTTGGAAAATACACAGCCATAACCGCCTGGCCTTTCAACAGGTCAGCAACCCCGATGTACTCAGCCTTCCTGTGCTGGCATTGCACAGCTCCGACTACCTTGAACACGAATTCAATTTCAGGGCTACGGAAGGAAAACTTTTAATTATGGCAGGATTTGACTTTTTTTATAACACCAGCTATTATGCCAATGCCTATATGCCTTCACTGGCCACCTTTTATCAGCAGCATGAAAAACAACTGGGAAATTATCCCTATCTCGATGTTTTTCTGAATGTCAGACTTAAAAGGGTCAGGTTCTTTGTTAAATATGAACACCTTAATTCGGGATGGCTGAATAAAAACTTTTTCACCGTCCTCCATTACCCAAAGAACCAGGCCTACCTGAAACTAGGTTTGTCGTGGACATTTTACGACTAGGATTGTTAATAAAGATGAAGGGCGAATTTGTTCTCAATCAATGAATTTTATTTAAATTATCTATTATTTTATGATTATGAAACGACTATTGTTTTTGCTTTTACCGCTGATAATGCTGGCTGTTTCCTGTGACAGGGAAAAGCAACCGGCTGCCCCGGCCAAAGTGAGCAATAGCCTTGCCGATATCAAAGCCAGGGGAAAACTGACTGTTGTAACCGACTATAGCTCAACGAATTATTTTATTTATCGCGGGCAACCGCTGGGCTACCAGTATGAGATGCTGCAGGAACTGGCCAATTACCTTGATGTTAAACTGGAACTCCGGGTTAACAGCGACCTGGAAAACAGTTTTAAATTGCTCAACAAAGGCGAGGTTGACCTTATTGCTGAGAATATCATCATGACACGCGAACGGAAGGAGAAGGTGGATTTTACCATTCCCTATGCCCGGTCACGGCAGGTGCTCGTCCAGCGAAAACCGGATAAATGGAGATCACTGAATAAAAAACAACTCGAAGATGCCATGATCCGCAATCCGCTTGACCTGGCAGGGAAAACGATTTATGTCCAGCGGAATTCTGCTCATGTGGCCAGGCTTAGACACCTCGCGGAAGAAATCGGGGATACCATAGGGATTATCGAAGTGGAAGAAAATGCCGAGCAGCTCATATACCTGGTTTCTATCGGCGAAATACCCTATACCATCTCCGATGAGATCCTCGCCCGCGTTAACCAGACCTATTTCTCCGATCTCGATGTTGAAACCGCTGTCAGCTTCCATCAGAACATGGGATGGGCCGTGAGAAAAGGCGCCGGCGATTTGCTGGATGAACTCAATGGCTGGATGTCGGAATTCCTGACCTCAAAAAGATTCAAGGTCATCTATGCTAAATACTTCGAGAACAGCAAATCTGGCGAGATCCTCAGCAGCGATTATTATGCCATCAATTCAGGTAAGATCTCCCCTTATGATGACCTGATCAGGCAGTATAGCGAAAAACTGGGATGGGACTGGCGGTTGCTGGCTTCCATGATCTACCAGGAGTCGCGCTTTAAGAACGACGCCACCTCATGGGCAGGGGCATTCGGACTCATGCAATTGATGCCCGGCACAGCCCGTCGCTATGGGGTCGATGTCAATTCTCCGGCCAGGGACCAGATCCGCGCCGGAACCGATTTCATCAGCTGGCTAAACAAACAATTCAAGGATATTACCGATGAGGATGAACGGGTGAAATTCATCCTGGCAGCCTACAACATCGGCCCGGGCCATATCATCGACGCCCGCAACCTGGCCCGGAAGAACGGAGCCGATCCCAATCAATGGGAGGAAAATGTCGAGAGCTTCCTGCTCCGTAAATCCGATCCGGCCTACTATAACGACCCAATAGTTAAATATGGCTATTGCCGCGGTACCGAAACTTACCGCTATGTGCACGAGGTCCTCGATAGGTACGACCACTACAAAAATATTGTCATCCCGCAAAAAGAGTGAGGCTTCACCCGACTTACCAGGCGAATGCCTTTACCGGTCTTTCATTCATTACCTGCTCCCTGTTCAAGTTTCTCTCACCCTCCCTGCAACCTGCAGAAATTCGCTCAGCACCATGGCTGTTGCACCCCATACATGATGGCCGCTGATTTCATAATAGGGGACTTGCATGGCCAGTTCTCCAAAGGTCAGCGTCTCAGTTTTGATGATCTCAGGATCCAGCAAAATATCCAGCCCGGTCTCAATCAGGTATCTGACTTCCTGGGGATCGGCTTTGAAAGCAGGCCTTTCAGCTGTATATCCGACCACAGGCTGCAGCTGAAAATTGCTTACCGGTATGTAAAGGGGAGTCAGCTGCCCGAGCACTTCAACTGCGTCCGGGGGAATGCCGATCTCTTCATGCGATTCCCTTAATGCTGTTTCAACCAGCGAAGCATCTCCGTATTCGAACTTTCCCCCCGGCAGGCTGATCTGTCCGCTGTGAGGACCGCCGTACTCAGTGCGCTTCATCAAAACGGTGTGCAGTTTCCCGTTTATGGGATAAAGCAGCAACAGAACGCCGCTTTCACGCATGGGCAAAGACAATCGCGACGACCTCATAACAGATGGGGCCATTCTCATTTGCGCCGATGCTCCCGGCAACGACCTCGCCAGTTCTTCCCTAAATAAAGCTATCCAGTTCTTCCCCTGCATATCATTTGAATGCCATGGTTTTGGCCGGATCGATACGGGAAATCACTTGTGAAGGCAACAAAAGTATGATAAGAGTTATGGCCAGCACCCCAAAGTTCAGAAAGGCAATATGCCACCCGTTGAAATTGACCGGTACAAAGGACAGAAAATAGGACTCCGGGTTGAGGGTGATGAATTTAAAATGGCGCTGCAACAGACATAATCCAATTCCCAGCAGATTTCCCCAAAACAATCCCTTGATCATCAGATAACCGGCCTGGTAAAGAAAAACGTTGCGGATGAAATGATTGTTCGATCCAAGCGACTTCAGCACACCGATCATGGTAGTCCGGTCCAGTATCATGATCAGCAACCCCGAAACCATATTGAAAACGGAAACTACCAGCATCAGCCCCAGCAAGACCCATACATTTTTATCGATCAGCCCCAGCCAGTCGAAGATCTGCGGATAGGTATCACGGATACTGGCTACCCTGAGCGATGATCCGTCGGAATTGAAGGTGAGCCCGGCCACAGCGAAAACAGCCTCCTTCATCAGGTCGAGGTCGTTATAATCATCGATCAGGATCTCAAAACCTGTTATCTGGTCTTCTTCCCATCCGTTGAGCGATTGAACATGCTTGATGTCGGCCAGGATGAATTGCTTGTCAAATTCCACCAGGCTGGTCTGATAGATCCCCGACACATTGAAAACGCGGCTGCGCGGCCTGTCATCGATGAAATACATGGCAAACCTGTCGCCGGGCTTCAATCCCAGTAAACTTGACATGGTTTTGGATATCACAACCTTATCTGTTGTGCTGGTGTCATTAACCTCAAAACTTTCTCCTTCCAGCAGGTTCTCACGAAAGAAACTCCAGTCGAAATCACGGCCGACCCCCTTTACTATGGCACCCTGTATTTCATCCTTCGATTTCATGATACCGGGTTTTGTGGCATATACCTGAACATGCTTGATGCCGGGCATGGAGTCGATGATGCCGGTGAAAGGCTGATGCCTAGAAATGGGCCTGGTCTCAAACGATGAGTTGGAATCGAAATTCAGGATCTGGATATGGGCGCCAAAACCGATAAGTTTGCGACGGATCTCGCTCTTAAAACCTGTAACGGTGCAGATCGAAATGATCATCACCGCCAGGCTAAGAGCAATGCCATATATCGAAATGTTGAGAATAGGCCGCGCAACGCTTTTCTTCCCGCTTGTGTCTGCTGCAATCCGGTTGGCTATGAATAACTCAGTGTTCAACTTTGTCTGAAGTGATGATAAAAAAGCTAATTTAGCATGTTATCTCAAATCCTTTGCTGAATGCCGGATAAAAAAACTGTCTTAGTCATTGCATTCCTTTTGCTGAATGTCACCGCTGGATCATGCCGGCCACCGAAAGTTCTGCAGGCTGAGCCGGTAAAAGCCGGTGCTGAAAGGACTGAATCGTACCTCCCTTTACTGAAAGGTAGATCCTGTGCCGTTACTACCAACCATACCGCTGTTATTGGTTCAGCGCAACTGGTTGATACTTTCATAATGTGCGGAATAACGGTGAAGAAGATTTTTTCCCCTGAACATGGCTACAAGGGTAATTATGCCGATGGTGTAACCATTCAGAATAACCTGGATGAAGCAACAGGAATACCCATTATTTCCCTTTACGGAAAAAATAAAAAGCCATTGCCGGCCGATTTACAGGATGTTGATATCATGATATTCGACATTCAGGATGTTGGGGTCAGATTCTACACCTATATATCCACCCTCCATTATGTGATGGAAGCTTGCGCTGAAAGCCATATTCCCCTTTTAGTGCTGGATCGGCCCAATCCCCTTGGCTATTATACAGACGGACCTGTACTGGAACCCGGTTTCAAATCATTCGTCGGCTTAGATCCTGTTCCTATTGTTTATGGAATGACGATAGGTGAACTGGCCGGGATGATCAACGGTGAAGGATGGTTGGGCAATGATTTGAAATGTGATCTTACCGTCATTCAATGCGTCGGGTATACACATAAAATCCGCTTCCGGCTCAAGGTAAACCCCTCGCCCAACCTGCAAAGCATGGAGGCCATATACCTGTATCCTTCAATTGCCCTGTTTGAGGGTACTATAATGAATGTTGGGAGGGGCACATCATTCGCTTATCAGGTTTTCGGACATCCTGAATACCCTGTAGTTGAATTCTCTTATACACCTGAAGCATCTTCCGTGAACAAAAGCCCGAAACATATGGGATTGCTGTGTTATGGACCTGACCTGCGTATTATACCCAAAGACTCGCTGCTCAATATGAATCGGATAAGCCTTTCATGGCTGATCAACGCTTACAAAACCATGAACCGGACAGATTTCTTCATCCCCTTCTTTGATAAACTTGCCGGTACTGATGCATTGCGTAAACAAATAGTTTCGGGTATGAGTGAAGAAATGATCAGGGAAAGCTGGAGACCGGGGCTGGAAAAATTCAGGAAGGCGAGGGAACGGTATCTCTTGTATCCCGATTAGTTCAGACCTTTTCCTATCTTTTTTATGGCCTGCTCCAGCGGCTCTTCAGGTTTGATAAAGTTGTACCCGCCCCAGAAACTATCATTGAATTCACCGATCTGTTCTATGAAGATCTCCTGCGACCTCGCGGTTTCCTTTATCCTGAACCTCTCGACATCATTGGTTTCCACCTCGGTAACAGCCATTTCAAGTATCGTGGAATACGACGACCCGAATAACTGATTTTTATGTCGCACCCTGAAGGTGGTTTCACAGCGGATCATGTTGAGATAATACCGTTCCTCAATTTTCCGGAAACTTACCCTGTAGGCTGCCTGCTGCGGTTTAACCTTAATATGCCTGGGCTTTTTCAGTACAAACATGTGGCTGGCCGCTTCCATCCTGGCGGGATCAACCTCAAATTCAACAGCGGCAATGGCAAGGCTCTTCAGGTCAAGAAAGATCCTCCCTTTGTATATGGCTTCAGGAACCATCTCCCTGGGAGAAAACTGGATGACATACAGTTCATGCTGGTCGCTTATTACGATGTCGGCCATTTTATAATGATAAGCCTGGAAATTCTCCTCCGTCAGGAAATCCGGGAGGTTTTTGGCAAGATCGAGCAGCAGCGTTGTATTTAATCCGGCTTTTAACTTGAGCATAATGGTGTCGGCATTGCTGTTTTCTATGGTTTTCCTTCCTTTGATGATTTTGATCTGGTCCCCCGCTACCGGCATCTGGTAACTTGTTTTGTAGGTTTGCAGGATGGCTTCGGAAACGGCCATAACCTTGTCGTTCTTGGTGATGATCTCACGGTAAAATGAAGTCAGGAGCGTAGGCTCAGGCGGATAGTTTTTCGGGATGTTTTCAATGGCTGTGCGTAACAGCGACAATGCATTGGTTTTCCGGATGATGACTTCCTGGATGGGAATAATATCAGACACCAGGAAATAATCCTTCCCGCCATTGATAAAACTGGTAACCGGCATGATCAGCCTTTCGTACCCCATGCACGATATGCCCAGGCTGTCCTGCAGGTGAAGTGAGCTGATCTTCAAAAGGAAATTTCCTTCAAGGTTGGCCACGGTTCCGATGCTTTTGCCCACCAGGCTGATATTGGAAAAAGGCACAGGTTCAAGGGTGTGCTTATCGAGGACGCGTCCGCTGATCTCCAGTATTGCTATTGAATCACCTGACGGGGGAATGATGAAATCGGACCTTGTAACCTCCACCGGCCTGAAAATTACAAGCTGTTGACCTATGATGCGATATTCCAGTGAGGGATCCCGCAGGATCCCGTCCAGCACCAAGCGTAATGATTCATTTTCAGCACTGATCCTGACCTTCCCCGAAAGGTTTAACATATCGGGACTATAGGTGAAATTCAGCCGGGTCAGCCCGCTGATTAGCCTGAATGCCTGATATAAATTTAGTGTAGTATCCTTTATGGTAACAGGCTGATCGAGCAAGGGCTCCTGTCCCCATACCGGATTGCCCAGGAAAAGGACAAACAGGAAAAAAAATATCCTCACCGGATGGTTACATGTAATAAAGGATATTCCGGATACCTTATATGGCAAGGCTTTTGGGATTGACCCCATACGGTATTTAACAGCGCTGTCCGACAATACGATAATCTGATTATTCAGCATCCGGCGCCCGACAATGTTACCTTATCGCCCTTTCTTTTCCATTCCCAGTTAAAAGTTGTACAGACGGCATCAAGGACGTTTTCCAGGGATTCGTTCTCAAAACGGCTTTCGATTTTGCATTGCATCATGCCGGGATTGCTGAAAACGACCTTAACCTTGAAGACATCCTGGATTCCTTTGGCGGCTTTTGCCATATCGGTATTACTGAACGTTAACTTTTTGGTTTTCCAGGCCAGGTAATTGGCATCGGAGTTTAAGGTTTTATCCACAATCTCATCTTCCATCGAACCTATAAAACCGGGCTCGATAGTAATAGCATTGCCCGTATTCTCCGTTTCAAAGAGCTGCACCTTCCCTGATTCAACAAACACCTCGACTTTGCCCGATGATCTGATGGCCTGAACATTGAAGGAAGTACCCAGCACCTTGATCCCCGCTTTCCTGGCATAAACAATGAAAGGCCTTCCGGGATCATGGGTGACATCAAAATAGGCTTCTCCGTCGAGCTTCACCTCACGCAGGCCTGAATTGAATTTCTTTGAGTAACTGATCCTGGTGTTGGCATTCAGGAAAACAAGGGAACCGTCGGGCAATGTCACCCTTGCCCTGTCGTCATTTGCCGCACTGGCAACAGTTATCAGTGATCTTTTTTGTATCCCGGAAACTGCGAAATACGATCCGATGCCCATCATCACGGCCAGGGCAATGGCGGCGGCAATCCTGAGTAAAGGCGCGCTGAACCATGAAATCCGGCCATTTCCTTCCCTCTTTCTTATTCCGTCGGAAATTCCTGAAGAATTGTTGATCCTGTTATGCAGTTTTTCCCACCCGTTATTCACATCAAACTGATTCATTTCTTTTATACTGTTTATTTTATTCCAAAAATCCCTGACCTCATCATACAAGACCAGATGGGACTCCGACGTTTCAAGCCAGCCTGAAATCTCTTTCCGTTCCTGTTCATCCGTTTCCCCGGCAAGTTGCTTGGCCAGTAAATCCCAGTTTATGGTGTCGTTTGCTTTCATGATTTTTTTCATTACACGGGTTCAACATATTCCTTCAGGTTCTCCCTCAGCAATTTTAAGGCTTTTCCCATGTTGGCCTCTACTGTTTTTATCGATATGGACAGCTTGTCCGCAATGTCACTGTACCTTAGCCCTTCAAAACGGTTCAGCCTGAAAATACGGCTGCATTTATCGGGCAGGGAATCCAGCGTTTTATTGATGATGCGCTGGATTTCATTTATACCGGCCAGGTCTGATGCCGGTTCGGCATGTTCCGTTACCTGCTCCCTGTAATACTTTTCGAATTTCTGTTCAATCTTCCTGTGATCCAGGTATTTCATGCACCGGTTATGCGTTGCCGTATACATGTAAGATTTGAGGGATGTAGTAACGGACAGCTCTCCGCGCTTTTCCCATATGGTATAGAACAGGTCCTGCACAATCTCTTCGGCCGTATCGGCAGATGATACATATTTCAGGGCATAGTAACACAAGGGCTGATAATAGGTACGGAAAAAGCCTTCGAACGCGCGAAGATTTCCCGCTTTGATCAGATCCATTGTATGAGTATCCTGCTGTATCATTTTAAAAAATTCAATCAAGACAAAAGAACAAGAAAAAGAACTGAGAGCAAAATTAGTGATAAACCGGGAATTCTATAGTCCTTTGGCTATCAGAAAGAAATCATCCCCCATTCGTATCTCAACTTTTTATGCCGGGTAAAAGGTTTCAAAACTCTTGTTGGGGGATGATTATGCTTTGTTCAGACTGGTTATTGTTCGAGTTCCTTGCGTTTCAGCTTGCGATTCAGCTTCGATATGGCCGACTCAATCGATTCATCGGGTTTTATATAATTGTATTCGCCCCAGAAATCGCCGTCGGTGAAGTTCTTTACCTGGTCGGCGAATACATCTGTCATCCTGGCTGATTCCTTATATTTGAACTTGTCCACCAGTTCATTATCCCTGTCGGTCACCGCCATTTCCAGTGCCGTTACATAGGTTGACTTGAACAGTTTCTTTTCCCATTTGCAGTCGAAGGTCAGCTCGCTTCTTACATGGTTAAGATACCATTTGTCATTGAGAACCCGGTAATTTATCATGTAATGAGCTCCGATAACATTGACTTTTAGGTCAATAGGTTTTTTCCTTACCAATTCGTTATCGGCCAGGTCAATTCCCTTTTCACTCAGTTCAAAATCAAGCCTCGAAAAGGCAAGGTTCTTCGTGTCGAGGTAAATTCTTCCCTTGTATAAAGGATAGTTTACATTGTCTTTCTGATCGAATTCTATTACATAATTGTCCCGTCCGTCAATGGTGACAAAACCGGCAAAACTGAATTCATAATATTCGATGAAGTCATTGGAAAGAAGAGCTCCGGGATTCTTCACGACGTCAAGCAGGAAACTGGTTCTGGGCCCACCCTGCAGTTTAAAGATAAGCGTATCCATTTTTTTGACATCCTCGCTTTTCCGGCCTTTATAGATCTTAACCCGGTCCATCTCGAAGTCGTTGTTGTAAGGGGCTTTGTATACGTCCAGAACGGCTTCTGAAACAGCAACATAGTTGCGATTTTGCTTGATGGTTTCCCGGTAAAACGCTATCAGCATTTCAGGCGCGATCTTATAGTTCTCATCAATCCGCCGCATGGCCATCCTGAGCAGCTCTGTCGGGTCACTTGTGCGTATCACTACTTCCTTAATAGGAACGGATGAAGGCTCGAGCTTGATTACATTGTTTTCCGGTGTAAGGTCAGACAATTTGATCTCTGCGTTGTTATACCCTACAAATGAAAATCCGACGGATTGGTTAAGCTCACCGACCGGGATCTTCAAAACAAATTCGCCGTCGGAATTAGTTACCGTTCCGATACTGCTTTTAACGAGGTATACATTGACAAAAACAACGGGCTTTTTAGAAAGGGCATCAATGACTTTACCGGTATACACCCTGTATGATGTGTCCGTTTTGATCCTTTCCCTGCTGGTATAAACCCCTTTGACCGGCAATGACATCAGCATCATCACGAAAATCAGTCCCACGGGCATTGCATTCATTGTACTTCTTAATGTTTTCATGGCTTTGTTATTTAAAAGATTTTTCTCCAGGCAAAACTAGCTTTACGATATTATGACCATTTAAACATCCCTTACCCTATTCGCGACTTTTTTTTTGCAGTAATGAACACTGTGTTGACGCTTACCGGGTGTGGTTTTGTACCCTGCACCCTGATGCTGGGAAAGAAAATATTTTCATTCTTCCGCACCAACACCCCCAATCCACTCTTGCTTAGGGTGACTTAGTTTACTAATTTTACCCGAACAATGTAATTCAATTAAAACGAACTGCCATTGCGCAATATCTTACG
>CAYMJH010000112.1:0-11996 GCA_964390385.1 uncultured Bacteroidales bacterium
CCAGGCGAAGTTAAAATCGCCCCCCAGGTTCTTGCTGTTCATCACGCAATAGGCGCCGCCATAAGACTTTCTGAGGATGACCGTAATCTTGGGTACGGTGGCTTCCGAATAGGCATACAGGAGTTTGGCGCCGTGGCGGATAATGCCGTTGTGTTCCTGGTCGATGCCCGGCAGGAATCCGGGAACATCTTCGAGCGTGAGGATGGGAATGTTGAAGGCATCGCAAAACCTGATAAACCGGGCTCCTTTCACCGATGAATTGATATCCAGGGTGCCGGCCAGCACCTTGGGCTGGTTGGCCAGGATGCCGATGGTTTTGCCGCACAGTCTTCCGAACCCGATGACCACATTCTGGGCAAAGGCTTCGGAAACTTCAAAAAAGCTGTTCCTGTCGATGATCAGGTTAATGACGTCCTTGATGTCGTAAGGCTTGTTGGCATCATCGGGCACGATATCGCGCAGTCTTTCATCCGTCCTGCTGTCGCTGTCAAAGCATTCCACGTAGGGAGGATTCTCGAGGTTGTTGGAGGGCAGGTAAGAGAGCAGTTTTTTCACGCCGCGCAAGGTGTTCTCCTCGTCTTCATAAACAAAATGAGCCACCCCGCTCTTTTTCAGGTGGACCATGGCTCCGCCCAGATCGTCGAAAGACACGTCTTCATTCAGCACTTCCTTCACTACATTGGGTCCGGTAACAAACATGTAGCTGGTTTTGTTGGTCATGAAAACAAAATCGGTGAGCGAAGGAGAATATACCGCACCGCCGGCTGCGGGGCCCATAATGACGGAGATCTGGGGGATCACGCCGGATGACTTCACGTTGCGGTTGAAAATGGAAGCATATCCGGCCAGGCTCGACACTCCCTCCTGTATCCTGGCTCCGCCTGAATCAATGAGCCCGATAACAGGCGCTCCCATCTTGAGCGCCATATCCTGTATTTTTGCGATTTTGGAGGCATGCACCGAACCCAGCGAACCTCCCATTACGGTAAAGTCCTGGGCAAAGGCAAAAGCAAGCCTTCCGCTGATCTTCCCGTAACCGGTAATGACTCCGTCGCCCGGCGTCTTCACCATGCGGCCGAAATCGCCTCCGGCAGGCGCAGGAGCGGAAAAAGCGTCGACCTCTTCAAAGGTCGCTTCATCAAACAGCAATTCGATCCTTTCACGGGCCGTCAGCTTTCCTTTCGAATGCTGCTTTCGCCGGGATTCGTCTAACTGCTGAAGCGCATGAGACTTTTTCCTTTCCTGAAAACGGGTGAACAACTTTCCTTTTACATCCATGAAGATAGTGTTTTAGGGTTATTCAATAGGGTATAAAAAACAGGGATTGCGGGAAACAATGAAGGAGAGTAACCTGGCAAAAGGCAAGTGTACGCACAGCTGTCAATCTTAAAGTTACGCAATCTGGCTTGCCGGGAAATGAATATCAGTCTGCCCGGCAAAACAAGCAATCACACCTGACTGCAAAAATTGCAGTGCAAATTTAATAATATTTCCATGCAATCAGCAAAACGCTGAAAACTGATTCAGCAAGGGCTGAAAAAGAGGCCAATAGCTAGTCGACGATCTCAGCGTATTTGTGGAAGGTAAAGGTAAAGCGTTTCAGCATTTCAGCATAGATCTCACCCGATTCAAGCATTTCATCATCCCCGTCCTCGTACATCCATTTCATGTTGATGGTCTTGTTGCCCTGGTTGTTTTCGATGATCTTGAACATGTCGAGCAGCTGTTTGGAAACGCTGGTATTGAAATAGTCGAGGTTGAATTCTATGTTGATTTCCTCCGCGGTGAAATTGCGCAGCCAATCCAGTACGGGCCTGAAAAAATTAACCGCATCCTCGGGCAGTGCCCTGCCGGTAATTTTTAATTCCCCGCTGGTCCTGAAATTTATCGTGGGGAGGGAATCGGTGCCTTGCACAAAAAGATCTTCCATATTCGATGTTAAGATTTAGGATGAATAGTCACCACAAAAATACGAGTACAATATTAAAAATAGAATAAAGAATTGACAAAAAACAGATTTTAACGGATGAATTCATCAAAATTAAATCAGCTTTTTCACCTCTGCGGCCCGGATAATGATTTTCACTATTTCATCGACGGACAGGGTCATACAGTTCAGGGTAAGATCATAGCGGGTATAATCTGTATTTTTGCCCTGGAAGGATTCGCGGAGTTGCTGCCTTTTTTTATCGGTTTCAATGCATTCCCTGCGGGCTTCTTCCTGGGTCATCATATATTTTTCGCTGATACGGAGCGATCTCCATTCCAGGGGAGCTTCGAGCATGACATGGAGCGAGCGGGGAATATCATGGACAATGGATACGCCTCCCCTTCCTACGATAACCACATTGCCTTCACAGGCGATGTTCCGGACCACCCTGGCAATGGTATTCCGTATTTTGCGGTCGCTTTTATAGTACTTGTTCAGTTGCGCCGACAGGACTTCGTCAATCAGGCCTTTTTGCTCATACTGGAAAACATACCTGATCTTGGAAGGGTCGAGCTCCAGCTCACGGGCCGATTCGGCCATGATCTCCTTGGTGATGAATCGCCAGGCAGCCTCAATGCCTTTTAACTGCAATTTCCTGGTAATATCCATTGAAAGCTGACGGGCAACGATCTTGGCAGGACAGCCGTATTCCCTGGCGATGGTGATCACCGGTCCCGGATCCTTTTTGCTGTTGTATTCATCCTGCATCCGGTCAGACAGATATTTTGCCAAATCGATGTTCATCGGGCTTCAGCCAACAGTATTTTATAAAGTTAATATATTAAATTCAATAAATCAAGTATCTTTGAAAAGTAACTGACTGGTTTTAACTATAAAGATTTCAATTTGTTATGGTCACTTCTGAAATCCTGAAAAAATCCATTCGCAACGTACCTGATTTCCCCATACGGGGCATACAATTCAAGGATATCACCACCCTGTTGAAACAGCCCGCATTATTCAGGCATGTCATTGAACAATTCGCGCTTTATTGCGAAGGCAAAGGGATCACCAAAACGGTTGCTGTTGAGTCGAGGGGATTTATCACGGGAGGGGCCATTGCTTCGAGGCTGGGATCGGGATTTGTTCCCATCCGGAAACCCGGCAAGCTGCCGGCCGAAGTGTTTTCAATATCCTATGCCCTGGAATACGGAGAAAACACCATCGAAATACACCGCGACGCCCTTGTCGCCGACGATGTCGTTCTCCTGCATGACGACCTGCTGGCCACAGGAGGAACGGCGCTGGCCGCCCTCGAACTGATCAGGCGGTTTCATGTGAGGCAGGTTTATGCCTGTTTTATCGCCGAGCTTGATTTTCTGAAGGGGAGGGAGAGGCTGGCACCGGAATGCGAGGTGTTTTCGCTGATACACTTCTGAAAGTGAAAAACGAAAAGTGAAAAACGAACAGTGAACCGTCGTCTTTCACTTTTCATTTTTAGTTTTTCACTATTCACTGCTCTTTTCTGTTTTTCTGCGTTCCACATAGGCATCGAAAGACTTTTCGCCTTCATCCTTCCAGAAGTCCTCATACAATTCCCATTTTTCAAACCATTTTTGTCTTGAATGCCGCGGGAATCGTCTGGGTTTATGGGGATGGCCCGGCGACTTATGGCAAAAGCTGCCGAAGATAATACGGGCCAGTATTACGATTCCGACCCCCTGCCAGAAGGTGATGGTCTTAAAGCCGAACAATCCCGGCAACAACCAGTTCCAAAGCCACATTACGATATAGCCGAACAATACGGCCAGTGCTCCGATCCCTATGATCCCGAGCAGCACGACACCGGCAATTTTAAGGACAAAGATCCAGCGCGGTTCGTCTTGTTTTCTGATAAAAAAAGGTGACATATTCAATTGTTTTTATGGTTAAACATGGTGAAATCATCCTGCAGCATTTTACGGAGTTTACCCATAGCACGGTGCTTCCTGGCCAGTAAAGTACCTATGGGTATATTCCATTCCGCTGCCAGTTCCTGAAAAGTATAGTCTTCGAATTCTGTTTTGCGGAGGAGCTCCCGTTCTGCGGGATTTAGTTTTTCAATGGCCTGCAGGAGTTTTTGCTGCAGGCTTTCATTGTGGTAAACGACAGGATCTTCCTCTTCCGCAGCTTTAACCGTGTTAAGCAACAAATTTTCATCTTTATGGTTGTTAAAACTTTCCATGGAAACCGTATATTTTTTCCTGCGGTACAGGTCAATGATCTTATTGCGGACTGCCCGGTAGATGTAAGCGGCAATGTTGCCCACCTCGCCCGAGATATCAGCTTTTGCATACAGGTTTAGCGCAACTTCCTGCAGGACATCCTCAGCTTCTATATCGGCCAGGCGATTATCCAGGTAATTGTTGATGTAACCGATCAGTTTCCTGTTTTCCTTGTTCAGGAAGAGGACAAAGGGATGATTTTGTCGTTCTTCTGGCTTCATGGTATAAAAGACGGAAAAAGGAGATTTTATTGCAATGGAAAAGTTAATAATAAGTGAAAAGTCCCTCAATAATGGACATTAATGTCCCAAGAAGAATAATATAAAATTTCAGAGCACGTATTTATTTATCTATGATTTTTTATAGCCCCAGCGGGGCGGCCTGTTTGTAGCAAACGGCATAGTTCTGATATTTTTTCCTTTAAGCCCCGTAGGGGTGACCTGTTTGTAGAAACAGAAATAGGCATATCAATTTCTTTTCCTGTAAGCTCCGTAGGAGCGGTCTGTTCAATACAAGAGCTTTTCATTCAAAACCTGTTGCATCAATGTGCATCATGGGGTTGTTTTCTGACCTAACAGGTCGCCCCTACGGGGCTTACCTGCACTTAACAATCTTATTGCTACAAACAGGCCGCCCCGCTGGGGCTTCATATTATGAAACAGAGATAGAATCAATTAAAATATTAAATATCAGCGTAATATAATCTGGTTACCTAAGAGTGAAAAAGTGAAAATCCTGCCTCAAACCAAAACACGCTGTTTCACCTTTTCACCTTTCCACCGTTTCACCGACTAGAAGCTGAGCTTTTCCTTCAGGCTCCGGAGGCCGCTGCGGCTGACCCGGAGCGTTGCGCCGTTTTTCAGTTTAAGGATATAATTGTCTTTGGAGTAGGGCTCGAGCTGCACCACCTGGTCGACCCGAACGATGGAAGACCGGTGAACCCTGATGAAAGCGGACGGGTCGAGGCAATCTTCAAAATGTTTCATCGTGGCCTGCTTCAGGTGTTTTCCTTCCTCGGTGTAGATCATTACATAATCGTCCTCGGCTTCGAGGTAAATGATCTTTTCAACCGGGATGACCTTGATGCGGGTTCCCGATTTCACCACAACCCTTTCCATCTTTTCCGTGATGGGCGCCGTGATAAGTTTCTGGATCTTTTTGGCCGCGGGCTGCCGCGTCCTGATCCGTTCGGCCGCTTTTTCCACGGCAGCGAGCAACCGTTCCCTGGAGTATGGCTTGAGCAAATAGTCCACGGCATTCATTTCAAACGCTTTTATGGCGAATTCGTTATGGGCCGTGATGAAGATGATCTCCGGAGGGTCGTCGACCAGCTCCAGCATTTCAAAGCCGTTGAGCTTGGGCATTTGAATATCCAGGAATACCAGGTCGGGTTTCAGGTCGGATATGGCTTTCAGACCGTCAAAACCGTTGTCGCATTCGTGCATGATCTCGATGACGCCGCTGTCTTTCAGGTAGTTCCTGATCAGTTGCCGGGCCAGTTCTTCATCTTCGATGATAAGGGCTTTTATGGGTTCCATTTTCTTCAGTTTTGGGGGAATATAATGGTAACTTCAAATATATGGCCGGATTTGACAACGGAAAACAGGTCGTCGCGTCCGTACATGATCCTGAGTCGGCTGCGGATGTTCTGGATGCCGATGCCGGCACCTTTCTTGTAGTGAAATTCAGGATCGAACTGATTTTTTATGGTTACGAGCAATTTCTTTTCGGAGCAGGAGCAGGCCAGTTCGATATCGGCCCGGTCAATGCTTTCATACACGCCATATTTGATGGCGTTTTCAATCAGCGGCTGCAGGATGAGTCCCGGCAGTTTCATCTCATAGCATTTTTCATTCATGTTGTTCTCCACGTGAAGCCTTTTGCCGAAACGCACTTTTTCGATGTCGAGATAGCGGGTGATATTGGCGATCTCATCCCTGAGGGTTGTCAGTTTCTCGTCCTTGTTGGAAAGGGAATAGCGCAGGAATCCGGATAGTTTGATGATCATATCCTGGGCCTTTTCAGGGCTTATCATGGTGAGCGAACTAATGGAGTTGAGGCTGTTAAAAAGAAAATGAGGATTGATCTGTGATTTCAGGGAATTCAGTTCCGATTCCCTCACCAGGGCTTTCAGTTCAGTCTCTTTGGTCACTTTTTCCCTGAAGTTCTGGTAATTGATGATCAGGTAATAGACCAGGATGATGGCCCCGTAAAGCAATGCCCCGATGCCGGCCCTCCAGGGGAGGGAAC
The DNA here is from genome assembly GCA_964390385.1 of uncultured Bacteroidales bacterium. Classification (GTDB taxonomy): domain Bacteria; phylum Bacteroidota; class Bacteroidia; order Bacteroidales; family UBA10428; genus UBA5072. Next base: position 6,445 of record CAYMJH010000112.1, read on the forward strand.
TGACCAGGAACTGCTTGTATTCAAAATGCTTGGTAAACAATGCATTCAGTATGGCATAGTGGATCACCACCCACAATCCGACTGACAAGGCGCAGGCAAACAAATGCCGGAAGATGAAATTGACGGTATTTTCTTTTTCGAGGCGGCTGAAAAACACCGGGAACCATAAGGCCAGTCCGATCATGGCCAGCAGCGCATCGGCAATGAAGCTTTCGGTAATGGCCAGGCCCAGGGAAAAGCCCTGGAAAAGAGTAAGAATGAGGATATGGATAACAGCGATGAGGCCCCACACACCCAGGTAGGCAATAAAATAGGATCTTTCTTTCAGCAGCGGGTTAAGCATGGGATTTCAGGGTGCACGGTTTAATCAATATAGCTTGCGATCTCCCCGCCGCCAAACATGGCTATCCCTGTGATGACCAGCTGTGTATCAGGATTTGAGGATTTTTCTGCCGTGGCAATGCGGCGTTTGTCGCTGAAGCCGCCAAAAATGGAAGTGACCCTGATCTTAACGGTCCAGTCGTCGGGCAGGGCAAGTTTAAAGCCACCAAAAAGGCAGAACACATCGATTACATTCTGGCCGGGTTGCAGCCTGGCCTTGAGCATGTCATAATTCATGCCTCCGAAAATGGCTGTGATCTTGCCGCCTTTGAAGGTTTGTGAACTTACCACACGGTCGCCTCCCCCGAAAACTGCGGTTTCGTCGATATGGTTTTCATCGTCTCCAAAAACGGTTTTTCCCCAGGGCGCGTTTATCCTGTCCCTGAAAATGATCAGAATGCCTGAAAGTATCAATAACGCAGGAATAAAAAGCTGCCAGAAATTCAGGTGCAGGTTCCAGATGTCCGTAAAATAGAATGCGCCGCCGATGAACAGCAGGATGATGCCGGTGGCACGGTTGGAACGGTTGGCTAAAAGCACCAGTCCCAGTGCTATAAGGATCATCTCCCACCTGAAAATGTAATGCTCCAGTCCATGGCTGATAAAGCCGAAATTCCTGGCCAGCACCAGCAATCCGGCCACTACGATGACGATGCCCAGGAGCATCCTTTTATCCACTCTCTCTTTTTCCATGATGTTTCCTTTGTTGTTAAGTCGAAATTCGGACCAAAGATATGGGAGATGCAACCAATATAATAAAATTAATCGGTAAACCAACGGGGTTTGTCGGTGAATGACGGGATAAACAAATATTTTACATTCTTCATCCTAATAGGAAACATCCGGACGCCATGATTTGAAATTTCTGCCTTACATTTGAACAACATGAATTTATAACTATGAAGAACCACGGAATTTTATTTTGGCTGATCCTGGCGATGGTATCATGCCGTCCATACTCCCGGGATGAAAACGGTGTAACGTTGTATCCCCCGGACGCCGGCAGCGGTGCTGCAAAATGCGTACGCATTGACGTTGTCACCGACGATATCATTCACGTGAGGTCGTTTCCCGCGAAGAAGATGAACGCATTGAAGAGCCTTGTCGTCGATACTGCGGCGGTTCTGCCGCCGGCAAAATGGACGATGGAGGACAAGGAGGATCATCTGCTGCTGACAACGGAGGCTTTATCGGTAAAGCTGATGAAGAAGACCGGGAAAACAGAGTTTTACGACAAGGCAGGGAATAAGAAGCTGGGGGAGGCCCCGGGCAGGCAAAGCACCTGGTTCACCCCTAAAACACTGGAGAATGAACGGTATTATGCCATCCGCCAGGTGTTTGATTCACCCGCAGACGAAGCTTTATACGGGCTGGGAGCCCATCAGAACGGGCAGGTCAATTATAAAGGCGAAGATGTTGAGATGATGCAGCATAATATAGTAGACGTCGTGCCTTTTTTGGTATCGAATAAGAATTACGGCCTTTTGTGGGATAATTATTCCATCACCAGGTTCGGCGATCCGCGTGACCTGATGCCCCTGTCGGTTTTGAAGCTGACGGGTGAAAATGGCGAGACGGGAGGGTTGACGGCCACGTACTACCTGACCAGGGACAAGAAAGAGATCTTCATTACCCGCACCGAGAAGGAGATCCGGTATAAATTCCTGGATGATCTGAACCGGTTTCCCGAAGGATTCCCTTTGCAAAGGGGACTGGTGGAATGGAAGGGAACGATGGAAGCCGGTGAGCCCGGGATGCACAAGTTCACGGTGCATTCAGCGGGGTATTTGAAAATATGGATTGACGGCGGCCTGGTTGTCGATTGCTGGCGCCAGTCCTGGAATCCGTGGACGAAGAAATTCACCGTCGACTTGGCAGAGGGAAAAAAGGCGACCATCCTGATCCAGTGGATTCCCGACGGAGGGCAGTCGTACCTGGCCCTGGAATGCCTGACTCCCCTCGATCAGAAAGAACAGCAGGAGCTTTCGCTGTATTCGGAAGCCGGCCGGAACATAGATTACTATTTCATCAACGGCAACAGCCTCGACGAGGTTATTGCAGGATACCGCCGGCTCACCGGCAAGGCTCCCATCATGCCGGCCTGGGCCATGGGACTGTGGCAGAGCCGCGAGCGCTACAAGACCGACGAAGAATTGCTGGGGGTTGTAAGCGAATACCGGCGGAGGGGGATCCCGCTTGATAACATAGTGCTGGACTGGCACTACTGGGAGGAGGACAAATGGGGCGATCACGGGTTTGAACGCGGGCGCTTTCCCGATCCTGAAGGGATGATCAAAAAACTCCATGACGACCTGCATGCACGGATCATGATTTCCGTATGGCCCAAGTATTATGTAAACACCCGGAATTTCGAAGCCATGAAAAACAAGGGCTGGCTTTACATGGAAAGTGTAAATCAGCAGATCAAGGACTGGGTGGGGCCCGGTTATGTGTCCACCTTCTACGACGCTTTCAACGAAGATGCCCGTGCGGCCTACTGGAAACAGATTTATGACAGCCTTTACCTCAAAGGAGTCGATGCCTGGTGGATGGATGCGACAGAACCTGATATATTGTCGAACACCTCGCCCGAAGTCCGCAAGAAGCTGATGTCAAGGCCGGCCCTGGGTCCTGCCGAAGTTTATTTCAACGCTTATTCGCTGCCGCATACCGAGGGGGTATACCAGGGTCAGCGCGCAGCCGATCCTGACAAAAGGGTGTTCATCCTCACCCGTTCGGCTTTTGCCGGCCAGCAGCGAAATGCAGCGGCCGTCTGGAGCGGGGATGTGGCCTCGCGCTGGAGCGACCTGCAGGATCAGATTGCCGGCGGTATCAACATGGCGGCATCGGGAATACCATACTGGACAACCGATATCGGAGGCTTTTCGCTGGAGGGCCGGTATTATAATCCCGTTGGCGAAGACCTGGATGAATGGCGCGAACTCCATATGCGGTGGTACCAGTTCGGGGCCTTCTGCCCCCTGTTCCGGATCCACGGGCAATATCCATTCCGGGAGATCTACAATATCTCACCGGAAGGACATCCTGTATACAAGGCCATGGTTTTTTACGACAGGCTGCGCTACCGGTTGATGCCCTATATCTATACGCTGGCCGGCATGACATGGCACCGCGACTATACCATCATGCGGCCCCTGGCGATGGACCATCCGGCTGATGCCAGGGTGCTCGATATAGCCGACCAGTATATGTTCGGGCCCGACCTGCTGGTATGTCCGGTATATGCCTTCAAAGCCCGTACACGGGAGGTATACCTGCCCGCGACCTGCGGATGGTACGATCTGATCACGGGGCAATATTTTGAAGGAGGGAAATCCTATACCGCGGATGCCCCGCTGGAAAAGATCCCTGTTTTTGCCAGGGAGGGAGCCATACTGGCCATGGGGCCCGAACTGCAATACACCGGTGAAAAGCCTGCTGATCCGCTTACGCTTTGCATATTTGAGGGCAGGGACGGGAAGTTTACACTCTACGAAGATGAAGGCACTACTTACGGTTATGAAAAGGGCGTTTTTGCCACCCTGGACATGGATTGGGACAATGCCGGCCGGAAGCTGTCTGTCGGCCAATGGCAGGGCACCTATCCCGGAATACTGAAAAACCGGACCCTTCAGGTGAAACTGATCCGGAAAGACGGAAAAGGAGGGATTGACGCACCGCAGGTTCCGGTTAAAACCATAGTTTACACAGGCGAACCGGTTATCGTGGAATTATAGGAACCGGGATCAGGATATTGAAGTCCCGGCAGCGTCATAAGACCTGCCGGGCCTGTTTGTTTCACATCATATAAACACCATGAAAATAAAGTCATATCATTTGATGTTGCTGATGCTCATGACGGGTTTCCTGTCATGCCACAATCAGCGCAGGGAGGTCAGGATCGTTGAAAACTTCAACGAAGGCTGGCATTTTAGCCTTGGCAATACGGAAAGCGCAGCCGGGGTTGACTTTGACGATTCGGGCTGGAGATCGCTTGATCTGCCCCATGACTGGAGCGTGGAAGGCAGCTTCAGCGAAAAGCATCCTGCCACCCCCGGGGGAGGCGCCCTGCCCGGAGGCACGGGCTGGTACCGGAAAACCTTTTTCCTTCCGGAAACGGACTCCCTGAAAAACATCTTCATTGAATTTGACGGGATCTATCGTTGCAGCGAGGTATATATCAACGGTCACCGGCTGGGGATGCGCCCCAACGGGTATATTTCATTCCGGTATGACCTTACCCCGCACCTGCGTTTCGGGGAAGGCAAAAACGTGATGGCCGTTAAGGTTGACAATTCGCAGCAACCGAATTCACGCTGGTACAGCGGTTCGGGGATCTACCGGAATGTAAGGCTGGTAAAAACGGGCCGGATCCATGTAGACCAGTGGGGGACCTTTATCACGACGCCGAGAATTGATTCGGCCTCTGCCGAAGTGGTGGTGCTCACCAGCATAAAAAACAGCGGGTTGCAGGAAGCGGTCGTCGAAATCATTACCTCGGTCTGCAATGCAGGCGGGGAGACCGTAAGCACCGGGCAGTCGGAGGTTACCCTGGCGGGAAATTCCGTCCTGGAGGTCCGGCATGAGCTTCAATTGCCCTCGCCGGTCCTGTGGTCGCTTGAAAATCCCTATCTCTACAAAGCCGTGACCGTTTTGAAATCGGACAACCGGATGGCAGATAACCTCGAAACCCCCTTCGGCATCCGCAGTTTTAATTTTGACAGCATGCGGGGATTTTTCCTGAACGGCAGGCCTGTTAAAATTAACGGGGTGTGCAATCATCATGATCTGGGCTGCCTGGGTACGGCCGTCAGCGAAAGAGCCATTGAAAGACAGCTGGAAATACTGAAAGAGATGGGCTGCAACGGCATACGCACCTCGCATAATCCGCCGGCTCCCGAATTGCTCGACCTGTGCGACAGGATGGGTTTCATCGTCATGGATGAGGCTTTCGACATGTGGGAGAAGAAAAAAAGCCCCTATGATTATGCCCTTTACTGGCACGAGTGGCATGAAAAAGACCTGCAGGATCTGGTACGCAGGGACAGGAACCATCCTTCGGTATTCATGTGGAGCATCGGCAACGAGATACTGGAACAATGGGATACCTCAGGGCTCAGGGTGGCGCCTGCCCTGGCAAGGATCGTAAAGGAGCTCGACACGACCAGGCC
>CAYMJH010000113.1:0-10219 GCA_964390385.1 uncultured Bacteroidales bacterium
GCACAAGGTAGCTGTTGAGGCAGTATCCTGTATTACACCCTGGAAGTTGTCGGGCAGTCCAGTCATTTGCTGCAGCCACCTCATCACCAGTTCTTCAAGCTCAGTGGCGGCCGGAGAGGTTTCCCATTTCATGCACTGCGCTCCCAACCCAGCGGTGAGCATCTCTCCCAGCAGGGAAGGGAAACTTGTATTGGCCGGAAAATAGGCAAAAAACCTGGGACTTTGCCAGTGCGTCATGCCGGGCATTAGAATGCCCTCCACATCGGACATTATGGAAGAGAATGATTCTGCTTCCTCCGGCGGCAAAGCCGGCAACTGTGAAATAATATCACCGGGTTTTACCTGGGACTTGACCGGGAGATCAGACGCCTTTCCGTAATAATCGGCTATCCAATCCACCAGCTTGTGCGCTTCCAACCGAAATTCCTCCAAGGAGATCATAATGCAGCAGTTTGACAGGTCTCAAATTTAACCCAATTTGTGCAAAAGCATATCAATTTCAAAGGTCAGGAGGAATAATTTTGTATTGTAATCAATATTTAATATTTTTATTCATACAAGTTGCCATTATGAACATTGAATTATATAATTCCGAGTTCCTCAATTTTGTCGAACTGAATTTCACCGGAGACAATGACGAGTACCGGCGCTGTGACCCCGAATCAAAATACCTCGATACCGATGTTTTCAATCTGTTCCTTCAGTGTTTTGAAAATGCGAATAAGCTGTTTGACTATTTTTCCGGCACCAAATATAATTCCAGAAAGATTATCGTACTGCGCAATGAACTGCTCAGGAACCTGGAGGACCTGGAAAAAATCAACACCCTGAAAGATTTCACCAGGATGGCCGAAAGCCGTTTTATGGGAAAGGATTTTCTGCAGGAACTGAATCAACAGTTTCCTGAATGGCGGGATTCCTGGAAAGAAACCCATGAAAAGCTTAAGGCGTTAAACCGCGAGCTCATTGCCTTTACAGAGAAATGCGCGGATGAAGAGCGGATACTTTGGGTGATAGGGTATTGAATGCCGGTAAACGGTAAGCGGTAAGATTTTCGATTTGCGATATTCACCGATTACCGATTACCGATTACCGATTACTGTTTACTTCTTCCCAACTGCCTTTTATTGTCGGGTATTCCAGGGCCTTCTTCAACCGGTTGAGAAATTCTCGCCTTGGGATCTCAATGGCTCCCAGGCTTTTCAGATGAGCAGTCGGTTGCTGTGCATCGATAAAATGAAAATCCCATTTTTTCAATTTTTCTACCAGGAAGTACAGGGCCACCTTTGAGGCATCGGGCATGTGATGAAACATGGATTCTCCGAAAAATGCCCTTCCCAGTGAAACGCCATAAAGACCTCCGACCAGGGCACCTTCATAATAGGACTCCACTGAATGTGCATATCCCTTTTGATGAAGTGCTGTGTAAGCCTGCTGCATTTCATCCGTGATCCAGGTACCCTCCTGTTCAGTTCTTTTTGTTTCGGCGCAGTTTCTGATTACGGCGGAAAAGTCACGGTCAAAGTAAACTTCAAACCTTTTCCTCCTGATGGTTTGCTTCAGCGTACCTGATGCGATGAAACTTTCGGGAAATAGCACAAGGCGGGGATCAGGCGACCACCAGAGGATAGGTGAACCTTCGCTGTACCATGGAAATATACCGGATGAATAGGCTGATATCAGCGATTCTGCCGACAGGTCTCCGCCGGCTGCCAGCAGGCCTTCTTTGTCGGCTTTTTCAGGATCGGGAAAGCTATAATGATAAGGCAAAGCGGTTCGATTTATGTTACTGCAAGGCTCCCATACATGCTGTTAAAGCCTTCATAACCTATGGCAAATATAATAAACTCCGGGCTTACCTGTCCGGCAGGTCAAAGCCAACTTCAATTTTAACTCGAAATGAATGTTTATAACAAATATTTATTATTTTTGCAAAAAAATCAGCGATGGAATATTTCATGGTACATTTGCATCATCATCATTTGCAATAGTTCTGCAATATCCGCAGTATGTGCCAGATCAATAATTATTCATCAAGGTTTGCAATACTGCAAACCTTTTTTATTTTATCCGCATATTCATTCAGACCATGGAAAAACTAAAGATTGCCCTACAGAAAGAAGGCCGGTTAAGCGATAAATCCTTGCAACTCATCCAGGAATCAGGGATCAGACATAACCAGGACACCAAAAGAAAACTGATCTCCCTGGGGGACAATTTTCCTTTGGAGATTTTATACCTGAGAGATGATGATATTCCCCAATATGTTGCAGATGCAGTGGCCGACATCGGAATAGTGGGTGAAAATGAGGTGATCGAAAAAGGCTATGAAGTAAATGTGGTTGAACGCCTTGGTTTTGCCCGGTGCAGGCTTTCTCTTGCCATACCCCAGTCGGAGCAGTATACGGGACCTTCTTATTTTAATGGTCGCCGGATTGCAACCTCTTACCCGGTCATCCTGAGGCGATATCTTTCCCTGCATAACATTAAGGCAGAAATACACGTCATCAGCGGTTCGGTGGAAATAGCGCCCGGTATCGGGCTGGCCGATGCCATTTTCGATATTGTCAGCACAGGCAGCACACTGATCAGCAACCGGCTGAAAGAGGTCGAGGTAGTGAGCCATTCTGAGGCTGTTGTGATCAGCACTCCCCGGCTCAAAGCATCAAAAAAGAGAATACTGGAAAAATTGCTGTTCAGGTTTCAGGCGGTGAGGCGTTCAAAAAACAACAAGTACATTTTATTGAACGCCCCCGATAAAAATCTGGACAAGATCGTAAAACTGCTGCCAGGCATGAAAAGTCCCACCGTTATGCCGTTGTATGAAAAAGGCTGGAGTTCCCTGCATTCTGTGGTCAATGAAAACGATTTCTGGGACATTGTTGAAAAATTGAAAAAATTTGGAGCCCAGGGTATCCTTGTTGTACCGATTGAAAAAATGATCCTTTAAAATAACCAGCTTATGCAATTGTTTCGATATCCCGACAAAAATGAATGGCCAAAAATCATGGCCAGGCCGGTAACGGATGATGAACAGATCGAAAGGAGCGTCAAAAGGATAATTCAGGATGTAAAAAACAATGGTGATGTCGCCCTGATGAAATACACGAGGAGATTTGACGGTTGTTTGCCGGAGTTCATTGAAATCAGCCATGCTGAGATTGAAGAAGCCGAACTGGCCATAGACGAAAAACTTAAGGAAGCCATTGCGCTGGCGGCGGAAAATATCGCAGCGTTTCACCGGTCGCAGCTGCTGTCCAGGAAAAAAGTCATCACCTCTCCTGGTGTGGAATGCTGGCAGAAAGACGTACCCATTGAAAAGGTAGGGCTCTATGTGCCCGGAGGAACGGCGCCTTTATTTTCCACGGTGCTGATGCTGGCCATTCCGGCCCGCATTGCCGGATGCGGTGAGATCATTCTTTGTTCGCCTCCCCGGCCTGACGGTACCTTGCATCCTGCCATTTTATACTGTGCAAAACTGACCGGTGTCCACAGGATTTTCCGTGTGGGAGGAGCCCAGGCTGTTGCAGCCATGGCTTACGGGACCAGAACGATACCGAAGGTGTATAAGATCTTCGGCCCGGGCAATCCATACGTGACTGCCGCCAAGCAGCTCGTATCCCTTTACGGGGTGGCCATCGATATGCCGGCCGGTCCTTCCGAGGTAGCCGTTATGGCTGATGACACGGCAGAACCCGCATTTGTTGCCGCTGACCTGCTTTCGCAGGCCGAGCACGGAACCGGCAGTCAGGTTTTGCTGGTCACCAATAACGAGCCCCTGGTCCATCATGTGATCAACGAAGTGGAAAGACAGGTCGGACAGCTTTCGCGCGGGGAATTCGCCATGAAGGCCCTGGAGAACAGCAGGATCATCCTGCTGAGAGATTATTCCGAGATGATGAAGCTGATCAATGAATACGCTCCTGAACACCTGATCCTTTCTGTAAGGGATGCAGAAACACTGGCTGAATCGGTGATCAATGCAGGTTCAGTTTTCCTGGGCAACTACACGCCGGAGAGCGCAGGCGATTATGCTTCTGGGACAAACCATACCCTGCCTACGCACGGATATGCCCGGTCATACAACGGCGTAAACATGGACAGTTTTATGAAAAAGATCACCTTTCAGAAAATATCAGCTGAAGGTCTGCGAAATATCGGCCCGGCCGTTATGACCATGGCGGAAACTGAAGAACTGACCGCCCATAAAAAAGCTGTTTTAGTGAGAATACAAGGAAAAGTTTAACCATGACCGAATTTCAGCAACTGCTGCGGGAAAATATAAGAAAGCTCGTACCCTATTCCTCTGCAAGAAGCGAATACAAGGGCGATGCAGCCATATTTCTCGACGCTAACGAAAATCCGTACAATGAACCGGTGAACCGGTACCCCGATCCGCTCCAGGTTAAGCTTAAGGAGCAGATCTCACAGGTGAAAAACATCAGGTCCGACGGGATCTTCCTGGGCAACGGAAGTGATGAAGCCATTGACCTTATCATAAGGGCTTTCTGTGAGCCGAGGCAGGATAATATCGTGGCCTCCGAACCCACCTACGGGATGTACAAGGTCTGTGCCGACATCAATGATGTCGAATACCGCAAGGTTTTGCTCAATTCATCCTTCGAACCTGAGGTTGAATCGCTGCTGAACCATACCGATGATAAGACAAAAATCATCTTCCTGTGCTCTCCCAATAATCCCACCTCCAACAGTTACCCCGAGGAAAGCATTCTTCGAATCGTGAAAAGTTTCAGGGGAATTGTCGTGCTGGACGAAGCCTATATTGATTTTTCAGCCGGAAAAGGCTTTTTGTCGCTCCTCGCCGGATTGCCAAACCTCATCATCCTGCAGACTTTCAGCAAGGCATGGGGCATGGCGGGAATACGCCTGGGTATGGCTTTTGCTGATCCCGGGATTATTGCCGTGCTGAACAGGATCAAATATCCTTACAATATCAATACGCTGACGCTTGAGACTGCCATAACATCGCTGAAAGAAAGAAAGGCAAAAGAAAAATGGGTAAAGATCATTTTGGAGCAGCGTGAAATGCTGGAGAGAGCAATGAAAATCTTTCCTTTTGTATTGCAGATATATCCTTCAGATGCCAATTTTCTCCTGGTCAAAGTTGACAAACCCCGGGAGATATACCACTTCCTGGCCTCCCGTGGAATCATAGTCCGTGACCGCTCAGGGGCCAGTCTTTGCGAAGGTTGCCTGAGAATCACCATTGGCAATCCGGAGGAGAATATGAGACTGAAAGAGGCCTTAAAAACATATCAAGCAAACCACTCATGAAAAGGGTATTGTTTATTGACAGGGACGGCACCCTGATCCGTGAATCGCCCGGTGATTTCCAGGTTGATTCTCTTGAAAAGCTGGAGTTTATACCCGGTGTATTCCGCAATCTATACCAGATAAGAAAAAAACTCGACTATAACCTGGTCATTGTAACCAATCAGGACGGGCTTGGCACAGCTTCATTCCCTGAAAATACCTTCTGGCCTGTGCACAATAAGATGCTCCGGGCCTTTGAAAATGAAGGGATTATCTTCGACAACCTGCTGATCGACCGCAGCTTCCCTGAAGATAATGCACCTACACGGAAGCCCCGCCTGGGGATGCTTACAGCATACCTGGGCGAAGATTATGACCTGGCGAATTCCTACGTGATCGGTGATCGCATTACCGATATTGAAATGGCTCGGAATCTGGGAAGCAAGGGAATTCTGATCGGCCCTTCTCAAATGGCCGATGAGTTAAAAAAGGAAGGGCTGGAGGATGTATGCGTATTGATTTCCGAGCAGTGGGATGATGTATATGCTTTCCTGGCAGGCAAAAACAGGGTTGCAAGTGTCACCAGAAAGACCAGCGAAACAACGGTTCAGGTCAGTATCGGTCTTGACGGAACAGGAAAGTCGGACATCAAGACCGGCCTGGGTTTTTTTGATCATATGCTTGACCAGATCGCACGCCATTCAGGCTGCAATTTATCTGTTGCCGTTCGGGGTGACCTGCACGTTGATGAGCATCATACCGTGGAGGATACTGCCCTGGCGCTTGGAGAAGCAGTTCTAAATGCCCTCGGGGACAAGACCGGCATAGAGCGATACGGATTTCTGCTGCCGATGGATGATTGTCTTGCACAGGCCGCCATAGACTTTTCAGGACGCAGCTGGCTGGTATGGGAGGTGGCCTTTAAAAGGGAAAAGATCGGGGACGTGCCGACTGAAATGTTTTATCATTTTTTTAAATCCTTTGCTGATGCGGCCCGATGCAATCTCAACATCAAAGCGGAAGGAAACAACGAGCATCATAAGGCTGAAGCGGTTTTTAAAGCCTTTGCACGGGCCCTCGGTATGGCGGTAAAAAAAGATCTTTACAGTGACCAGTTGCCGTCAACCAAAGGAATGTTGTGATTATGAAACTCGCTATAATAAAATACAACGCCGGCAACATCATGTCGGTTGATTATGCCCTGCAGCGGATGGGCATCCATGCTGTTATCACACAGGATGCCGAAGTCATACGTTCGGCCGACAAGGTCATCTTCCCCGGAGTCGGTGAGGCCAGCACTACCATGCAATACCTTAAGCAACGCAAGCTTGACCGGGTGATCGCCGGGCTGAAACAGCCCGTGCTGGGAATCTGTCTTGGCCTGCAACTGATGTGTCGTTACAGCGAGGAAGGCAGCACACCTTGCATCGGCATTTTTAACGAGGAAGTAAAGCGGTTTGAATTACCACCGGCAGCATCGGGTTTCAAGGTCCCCCATATGGGCTGGAACAGCCTTGAAAATAACAGGGGACCGCTTTTTAACGGGCAGCCGGCAGGCCTGTATGTGTACTTTGTACACAGCTATTATGCCACCCCGGGCAGGCATACCGTTGCCGGGAGCCATCATATTGTCCCCTTCAGTGCTGCCCTTCAGCGCGACAATTTTTACGCTACCCAGTTCCACCCTGAAAAAAGCGGAACTGTCGGAGCACAAATCCTTGAAAATTTTATTAAACTATGATAGCCGTCATACCCGCTATTGACATTCTGGAAGGTAAATGTGTAAGGCTTGAACAGGGTGATTACAGGCTCAGAAAGGTATATGATGCCGATCCGCTCAGGACAGCCATGGCATTTCAGGATATCGGCATAACCCGGTTGCACATGGTAGACCTTGACGGTGCCCGATCAAGCCATGTGATCAACTGGAATGTGCTGGAGAGGATTGCTGCCAGGACTTCCCTGAAAATCGACTTCGGAGGCGGCATAAAAACGGATGATGACCTTCGCATTGTTTTCAGGAGCGGAGCCTCCATGGCCACCATAGGGAGCATCGCTATAAGGGACAAGGCATTGTTCCGGTCCTGGATCGCTGCTTATGGTCCTGATAAAATCATCCTAGGAGCTGACGTAAAAGACCAGATGATTGCTATTTCAGGATGGCATGAAGTCACCGATACCGGCATCCTGCCGTTTCTGGCCGAATACACAGGCCATGGAGTTGAAGAAGTGCTCTGCACGGATGTGTCAAAAGACGGCATGCTGAAGGGAGCATCCTTTGATCTGTATAAAATGATCCGGGAGAAGTTTCCCGCTGTGCGTTTGCTGGCCAGCGGCGGGATTGCCTCAGTCACTGATCTTGAAGAGCTTGACGGAATGGGAGTATACGGAGCCATTATCGGCAAGGCATATTATGAAGGCAGACTTTCTCTTAAAGACCTGAGAAGATTCATACAGTAACAAAGGTAAATATGATAACCAAACGCATCATTCCCTGCCTGGATGTCAAAGACGGCATGACAGTAAAAGGAGTCAACTTTGTGAACATCAAGGAAGTCGGCGACCCGGTAGAGATGGGAGCCCAGTATGCCCAACAGGGCGCCGACGAGTTGGTGTTTCTCGATATTACTGCCACGCATGAAGGCCGAAAGACCTTTGTGGAACTGGTAAAACGTATTGCCCGGAACCTTAATATTCCCTTTACAGTGGGAGGAGGTATCGGCAGGCTAGGTGATATTGAAGCCCTGCTGGGTGCAGGCGCCGACAAAGTATCTATTAATTCCGCGGCCATTCGTGATCCCGGCCTGATCGACCAAATGGCACTGCATTTCGGCAGTCAGTTTGTAGTGGTAGCCATCGACGCAATGGAGAAGGAAGGAAAATGGACGGCCTATATCAACGGGGGCAGGATTCCTACGGAAAAAGAGCTCTTTTCATGGGCTAAAGAAGCGGAAGACAGGGGTGCCGGTGAGATCCTGTTCACTTCGATGAATCACGACGGCACCAAAAACGGTTTTGCCTGCGAGGCTACAGCCAGGCTTTCCGACAACCTGAAAATCCCGGTAATTGCTTCCGGAGGGGCCGGTAACATGGACCATTTCGTGGAGGTATTCACCAGAGGGAAAGCAGATGCAGGGCTGGCCGCCAGCATCTTTCATTACGGGGAAATAACGGTGCCGCAACTGAAGAAATACCTGAAGGGATTCGGAATCCCGGTAAGAATTTGGTGATGTGGTGATTCGGTGACCAGCCTGGAGGCAAGACAGCTTGCATTTGTTGTAATTGTTATAGGATGAATTATTCAAATCTTCAAATTTTCAAATTTTCAAATCTTCAAACTTTCTACATTATGACCTCATCCAGCATTGATTTTCTGATCAGCCTGCAAGATCTTATCGAATCGCGTAAAAAAAGCCTGCCTGAAGGTTCTTACACCACCAGGCTTTTTCAGCAAGGGATCAATAAAATAGCCCAAAAAGTCGGCGAAGAAGCCGTGGAACTGGTCATCGAGGCCAAGGACTCAGACCCCGGGCTCTTTCTCAATGAGGCAGCCGACCTCGTATATCATTTCCTGGTATTGCTGAGTGCCAAAGGTCACCGTATTGAGGAGGTGGCAGAAGTGCTAAGGGAAAGGCATAAGGGGGGATGAAGAAGGTAAACGGTAAACAGTGAACAGTGAAAAACGAAAAACGAAAAGTGAAAAGGTGAAAGGGTGAAAGAGTGAAAAGGTGAAAAGACTAGAAGACTAGAAGACCAGAAGACCAGAAGACCAGCAGACCAGAAGACTAAACAACCGCATGACTTTTAAATCAATAAATCAACCCTCCTTCTCCCGGTTTACCGGGATCCGGAGGGCAAGGCAAATCATCAAATCACCAAATACACATGCTTGCTGCTGAAAAGATCAAAAAAATCCAGGTGTTTACAGAAGAGGATCTGCTGAAGAACATCCTTCCCTACTGGATGAAATATGTGCCTGATGACAAAAACGGAGGTTTCTATGGCCGGATCTCAAACGATCAGCTTATTGATCCCGAAGCTGACAAGGGAGCCATCCTCAATGCCAGGATCCTGTTTACCTTTTCCGCTGCCTGCCGGATTTACCGCAAAAAGCTTTACAAAGCCATGGCAGACAGGGCATTTGATTATATAATACGGCATTTCCTGGATCCACGGTACGGCGGGGTCTACTGGTCGGTCGATTACCTGGGACGTCCCGCTGATACAAAAAACCAGTTCTATGCGCTGGCTTTTGTCATCTATGCCATGGCGGAGTATTATAAAATCAATCGGAATGAAAGAGCTTTGCAGGTGGCGTTGCAACTATTCCGCATCCTCGAAGAAAAGGCCTTTGACCCGGTCAGCAACGGCTACATTGAAGCCCTGTCAAGAGACTGGAAACCGGTTGAAGACATGCGCCTGAGCGCCAAGGATATGAATGTTGCCAAGAGCATGAACACCCACCTTCATATAATCGAAGCATACACCAATCTTTACCGCATATATGATGAACCTCTGCTGCGTGAGAAACTCATCAACCTGTATGATGTTTTCAAAAAGAACATCATCCACCCCGAAACGCACCATTTAATTCTCTTTTTCGACCCGACTTGGAACCGCATGTCGGATATTGTCTCCTTCGGTCATGATATTGAAGCCAGCTGGTTGCTGACAGAAGCCGCGACCGTGTCGGGTGATGGCGAAAGGATCCGGGATGCCGGCAAGTTGGCCCTGGAGATCACAGAGGCCGTTTACGAGGGGATTGATGAAGAAGGCGGACTGCGTTATGAATATGAACCCGGGAAAGGCTTCATCAGCGACCGTGAATGGTGGCCGCAGGCAGAAGCCGTTGTCGGTTTCCTGAATGCTTACCTGCTTTCCCGTGATGAAAAATACCTTAACAGTGCCATGAAAAGCTGTGAGATCATTCAGCGTTATCTCATCG
>CAYMJH010000113.1:10229-11925 GCA_964390385.1 uncultured Bacteroidales bacterium
CGACCGGAAACACGGGGAATGGTTTTATCGGGTTGACGAATCAGGCAACCCTGCATGGAAGGAAGACAAGGTCGGATTCTGGAAATGTCCGTATCACAACAGCAGGATGGCATTTGAGGTGAAGGAAAGAGCAGAAAAGACAAGGAGCTAAAAGAGTCTTGCAGTCTTGCAGTCTTGCAGTCTTGCAGCCTGCCTCCCGGCAGGCAGGTCGTGCAGGCAGATTCAGTTATAATCTTTTCCTGAGCATCTCTTTCAGCTCGTCGGGCGAAAAAACAACCGGGTTGTTTTTATGATCCGTTGCCTGTGCGATTGAATCAATATCGCCTTCGGTCAGTCCGTATTCTCCCAGGGGAGGGATCTTCATCTCATCAACCAGGGTTTCGATATAATTGGCTACAAAAAAGGCGTAGTCAACATCACTGCGCCCGTCGTCCTCTGAAAGCATCTTACCCAGTCTCATATACTTGTGCAGGGCTTCAGAAGGCTCATTTGATTTCAGCAATTTCTCAATGCCAAGGCGATTTACGATCCCCATCATGGTACCACAAACCACGCCATGAGGAATGTCTTTCAATCCTCCGATGGAAGAGGCGAATCCATGCACCAGGCCCAGGCCTGCATTGGCCAGCGTAATGCCCGACAGCATGGCCGCATAGCTCATGCCCGCGTGTGCCTCAGCATCACCGGTATCAGAAACGGCCCGTTTCAGTGATTTCCTGACATGCATGATGCCTTCAAAGGCCAATGCATCGGTAAAACTGTTGCACCGGGAAGACAAAAAGGATTCCAGCAACTGTGAAAATGCATCCATGCCGCTGAGGGCTGTCTGTTGTTGCGGACACGACATGGAAAGGACGGGATCAACAAGCGCCACCTCAGGTACAAAATGCTCATGCCTTAAGGAACGTTTAAAGCCATGGGGTCCTGTTTCAGATAACACGGCATTACCGGTAGTCTCGCTTCCCGTGCCCGCTGTGGTAGGCACGGCAATAAAGGGAACCTTGATCCCGGGATGATGTTTCGGACCGATCCCGTCAAGATATTCCCTCACCGGTTCAAGTAAAGGCAGCATAGCCGATACGGCTTTGCCTGCATCAATAACACTGCCGCCGCCAATGGAAACGACAATCTCCAAATTCATGCCCGAATACCTTTTTACCAGATCGTCCACCATTCCCGGTGAAGGCTCATGGTCTATGTGTTCCGTGAATAAGGCAACTTTGCTGCGCTTAAAATCATCGAACAAAGCCCCTGCATGCCTGCTCTTTGAGAAAGATTCTTTCCCGGTAAGGATGAGGATCTTGCTTCCGAAACCTTTAACCAGTGCAGGCAACATTGATAATTTCCCAAATCCGAATACCAGTTTGGGAATGCTCCATAATGTAAAATCTTTTACCATCGCGACCTGTCGGTTGGGTAGACTATCAGATGCTTGATTCCCTGCCGGGGCTGAGCCATCCAGCCTGCCACTCTATCGCGCCAGGCCAGGTAATGCTTTGTGCTTTTATGGGCGGCCGATGCTTTTTCTGATTCATAAGCCCCATATAAAACAAATTTTGCCGGATCGGTCGCATCCTGGAGTATGTCAAAACGCAGGTTGCCGGGCTCTTTGACAGATTCGTCATGATTTTCAACCGTTGCCCGGATAAATTCATCGATATATTCTTTCATGACAAACACGTGAACAAAAGTAACG
>CAYMJH010000114.1:0-11880 GCA_964390385.1 uncultured Bacteroidales bacterium
CGTCAGGATGATAGAACCATTCGGGCCTGATCGAGGTATTTACTTCAGCGGGTACCCAGGCGTTGCCGGTTTCGAGCCCGTAATGCAGCATATTCCATTCCACTTCACCGGTATCATTCAGCAGGCTCCAGTTTGTTTCGCCAACATATCCTTCTTCGGTACCCACCCAGCGAAGATCGCCACGATCCCCGCCATCGTTCCAGATTACAATATCAGGCTGCAATTTGCGGATCATGCTGTAGGTATTTTTCCAGTCGTAATAGGTAGTACGGTCAATTTTACGGGTTTCATTGGCTCCGCCGTAATATCCGTCCCCGCCATTGGCCCCGTCAAACCACACCTCAAAAACTTCTCCATAATGGGTAAGAAGTTCTGTGAGTTGGTTCCGGAAGTAGGTTATATATTCAGGCCTGCCATAATCAGGGTGGTTCCTGTCCCAGGGCGATAAATATATCCCTAATTTCAGGCCATATTCTTTGCATGCATCGGCCATTTCGCGAACCATATCGCCTTTACCATTTTTCCAGGGTGCATTTTTTACCGAATATTCGGTATATTCCGAAGGCCAAAGGCAAAAACCGCAGTGGTGTTTAGCTGTAATGATAATGCCTTTCATACCCGCATCTTTGCATATGCGCGCCCACTGGCGGCAATCGGCTTTTTCAGGATTAAACAATTTTACGTCTTCATTTCCATAGCCCCACGACTGATCTGTATAAGTATTTAAAGAGAAATGAACAAAAGCGTAATACTCCATTTCCTGCCATTTCATTTGGTTTTCAGTGGGAACCGGGCCACAAGGGACAGGTGCCGTTGTCTGCGTACATGATGCCCCCATTAAAAGCGATGAAACCATGATGCCCCATAAACCTTCCAATCTTACTGATTTCTGATGCATGAATACCTGTATAGATTAATGTTCTTCATTCTTTTAGTATCCTGAAAAAATAATATTTGGGATGTTGTTATTTCAGCTCAATAAACTCCGGTTCATAGGGCGCAATGGTGAAATTGCCGGTATAATCCCTATCGAAGAGTATGCTGCGGGAGCTTCCTTTTATTTTAATCTCTTTCGGGTCACTGCTTACATTCAGGTATAGAAAATGTTTTTTATCGATCTGCCTGGCCATGATACCTTCCGGTACATCAGGGCCCTTTTTAATGCCAAGCTCAACCATTAAGTCGTCAAGTAAACTGTCCAGTACTTCGCCCTTAGCCGGGAGACCTACATAGATAGCCCTGCCTTTACCATATTTATTGGAGGTCATAATCGAGTAATCCTTGTCGAGGCTGGTTAGCGCACCAATAACTTCAGCCCCTTCCGGTTGAATAATATCAAACCTTGCCGATTCGGTATCCCTTGCTTTTCCTTTATAGGTAAATTCAATTTTTTTACCTTTATAGGCCTTACGGGATATTTCATTAAGCGCTTCCGTTTCTTCGTAACTTCCAACACGGATACCAAATACATCGTTTAAACGGCCGGGTCGTGTGGTGGCGAAAACCTGTCCGGATTCGTCAACAATAGCCGAATTGCATGTCATAATAACTGTTCCGCCATTTTTTACATAATCACGGATTTTGGTGGCAGTTGCTTCATCCATTACAGCAACACCGGGAACAAATAAGATTTTATAAGGCAATGAACTTCTGCTGATTTCTACAACCCTGGCATCCATGTTACGCCAATAAAACAGGTCCCAGCAGGACTGCAACTGGTTTTCATGTTGTTCAGGAAAACCGGCACTGGCAATCTGGCTGGGAAAGGAAAAAGCCAGACCAACTTCTGCCTGAAGTTTATACGGGAGAAATTTTTCTATCTTTTTAAACTCCGATGCAATTTTTTTGTATTCGTCGTATTTACGGTTTGGAATGCCATCCCAATCTATCAAACCTTCAAGATATTGCTCTTCACCGGCGTGCATACTTTGCCATGTCCAACCGCAAACCATTTGATTGCCATACATAAGCGAGGAATAGGCCTGTTTTCTTATGGCATTTGGAACAGCTGTCATGGTGGTAAATTCATTGCACCAGAAAGGATTTGTGCTTTCAAATTGAATGCGTGAGATGCCAAAGGCTGCATTCATTACTCCCCAATGGGTTGTTAACGAAATCCCCGGATAGAAACCACAACCCTCGCGTGTCATTTTTCCGGAATAAGCAATTTCAGCATAGTCGAAGTATTTCATCCAACTGTAGTACCATGCATTGGTATTGGTCAGGGCATCGGGAGCATTGGCGTTGACCTTATCAATCACCTTGAAAAGTAACTGGTTTATCTCGTCGGAAATAAAACGCCTGAAATCCAGTATTTTTTCCGGTGCGCCGTTTTTTGAACCCTCACCAGGCAATCCTATTTCTTCCCATTGATTAATTCTTCTTGACCAGCGTTGTGTCGCCCAGGCTTTATTGAAGTTTCCGAGGTTCTTATATTTTTCCTTTAACCATTGAATAAATCGTTGCCTTACCGTTTCAGCATAAGATATGGGGCCATCGCCCGATTCGTTGTCGATGCCAAATGCCAGCAGTGCCGGATGGTTTGCATACCGTTTTGATATTGTATCGGCAAACCGCAAGGCATATAGCTGATAATAGGGGTCGCCGACATCTTCCATGTAACGGTGGTTGGGGTACTTTTTATCACCACCGGCATCGGTAATGCCTATTGAAGGATGTTTTTGATGCAACCAGATCGGGGCAGGACGGATGGCAATATCCAGTATAACCTTGATTTCTGCTTCGTTCATCATACTCATTACGGTATCGAACCAGGCGAAATTAAAATTGCCTTCAGACGGCTCGTAGCTATCCCAGGCCAGGTGACCCATGCGGACAACATTGAATCCGGCCGCTTTCATTAAAGCAATATCTCTTTTCCACTGATCCAGGTTGGAATCATGCGGATGATAATTAACGCCTACATAGAGAACCTGCGAATTTGCATGCTGGCATATGGAGAAAAGAATTATTGCCGCAGTTAAAATACAGCTGATTAGTCTCTTCATTTTTTCAGGTCAATTTATCTGATAATGGCAAAGTTTCTAACTGTTTTTCCACTGTTGTTATTGACTGACAAAAAATAAAATCCCTCAGCAAGAGCAGTTGTATTGATCATAATGGGTGAATTTCCATCATAGCATTCATTTGAAGATTGCATGATGCGTCCGCCCGTATCATAAATATTAATATCGAAGTGTTCTGCAATATTCGGTTTGATATCAATATACAACAGATCAGAAACAGGATTGGGATAAAGCTTTATTTCATCTGCCTGATCATTATATTCTTCAATATCAACTGTTACGGATGAAAATAAAACTGCCGTCGTAGAAAGTGAAGGTACTGAAATAGTGAATGAATTTGAGTTTACTTTTACAGAGCTTTCAGTCAGTGCATTATCAGTGTGCGATTTGAACGTTTCTGTCGATGGTAATGATGACAACTGTAAGGTGGTGTAATTTCCGTCGTTTATTACACAATTATTGAGATTGACGGTTACATTGCGTCCGGCATTCATATCACGATTCACAATGATCACCGTCATCGAGTCGGCGCTTTCATTCAACGAGGTATAGGCTGAAACAGTGTTTTCAAGCGAGGAGGAACTCCGGACGCTGTAGTTTTTGGCATACCGGCTGAATAGATGCAATGTTTCCCACATCCCTTCCTCCCAATTCCAGGGAGTGAGGTACTCAACGCCATGATTGGCAAAAGTACCCAGCAGGGAACCATACACCACAGAACATATATCCGGATCCGAATTGGAAGGTCCCCATTCGCTGATGCCACAGGTTATACCATGATCTTCACCGAAATATTCCAGCAGCCAGTCGTCGATCCGTTTGAAAATATATTCTTTTTTCAGCGAAGTGTCCCAACCTCCGTTAATGGTCTTCACGCCGTTGGCCCCCGGGTAATCATAATTTGTGTCATAGTACATCCGGTGAACCTGAAGGGCATCCAGATCAGTGGGCGCATAGGGGTAATTATGAAGATCCACCACATCGAGCAGTTTTATCCCCGTTGCTTTTTCCTCATCCGCTATCCGTTTAATGAAGTATTCCAGCCAGCAATAGTATTTTCCGCCGATCCGTATACTCTCATCGCCCCATTTAAACCATTGCCATTCGCTGGTGGTGACCGGACCGCATATTTTAATTTCGGGGAACAGGGCACGGGCTTTCTTGGCTGTCTCGATAAAACGATCCATAAATTCGGATGCAGGCAGCAGGACATCCATTACATCGTCGTGCGTCCCGTTCCAGATATCCGGTTCATTATCCATGTTCCAGTAAAGGAATTGATTCTTATCCAGGTTGAGACCCTCCGGGCCAAACCAATGATCCAGTATGGCCACGGTGGAATCGGCCGGCCATTCCATGGTATAAAGACTATGATCACCCTCAACCAATGCGTGGCCACCGGGGTCGACGGTATTGGGCATGCCACCTCCGGCCAGATTCTGATGAACTCCTTGCCAATATTGCGACTGATTAAATTCCCAGTCGTTGAAATTATGGCTTGTGTTCGATGCTACGCTACCCAGCAGCTGGAATGCCCACATTACCTGCATCCCGGGGAAATTACCGGCAATGTATTCCGATGTGGCATCCCAGTTTGAGCCATATACATTGTTGTACCAGTCGGGATGACTGGTGATTTTCTTCCGCCAGTTATATTTGGTGGCATTATTGCCGGCATTCATACGGACAAATCGCAGCCCGGCATCTTTATAAAATGAAACCGGCTTATCAAAGGTATTATTGCGTCCGTATAGATAGGGGGAAATGGGCCGTTTGCCTTCCGCAGCATTCACCGTTATGGTCACATCCTGTGAAAGTGTGCTGTTTATGACGAAACACCCTATACAAAGAAAGACTGAACATCGCTGCAGAAGAAGGTTTTTCATTGCAATTGGAAATTTTAGCACCTATTAATCATAAGAAATAATACTAATCCTAAAGTATCTGTTATAGTGGCTGTTTCATCCCATTCCTTCATAGTTTTACCAGGGCGATAAGGTATACGTCATTCTCCCGCAGATCCAGCTCTTTCATAAACGGCTTTCCGGCTTCGATCTTAATGATCTCTTTTGAAAGAGGAGATCCGTCGTTTTGTTTCTTTATTTGTTCTACCTGAACTTTACTCAGTTGTAAAGGTTTGCCCAGGGAGAGATAAGCAGAATAAGCATCGTTACAGCGATATCCTGCTTTGGTTATTTCCAGCGAATAGGATCCTTCCGGTATATTCGAAATTTGGATCTTCAGCTTCCCTTTCGGTTTCGAAGGCAGATCCTGGTTATAATACTGCTGGTTATTAACGGAATCCCCGGGGTGAGTGTAAGTATAATCCCAGGCCAATACCTGGATGTTACCCTTTGAATCCTTACAAACCAGTGAGGGCTGATCGTTATTAACCAATTCAATGTTTCCCAACCGGTTCAGAAACTGATAGGCATAGAACGCAGTTTTATTAATGCCCTGCATGTTCAATAGTCCAAATCCGCCGTGGAAAGGTTCAAAACGGGGAGCTGATTCTTCAAAGATATCCGTAAATACCCAGTATGACATTGAATTAGCGGCTTCTCCTACCTGTTTGATCTTCTGCAGGATATAGGCAGCTCCGTGATAGCTGTCATGGATGGGATCTGAAGGAGTGTAGGAGGAGCTCCATTCGGTGTAATGCAACTCCAGGTGAGGCATCGGGGAACGGGTTATTTCATCCCTGGAACGCAATACATCGCCGCTGACGGCAAATTCCTGCGGAGCCAGCACCGTACCTGAATTCCCGTGCTCATCCAGGTATCCCTGGTTTACGCCATAGGCGTGAGTGCTTATAAAATCGAGCGGAACATTGTTTTTAACACAAAAGTCAATCAATTCAGGTTCCCAGGCAGCACCTGCCGTTGCCGGACCCCCTATGCGGTATTCCGGATTGACACTTTTTACAGCTTTGGCACTGTATTCATAAAGTTTGAAATATTCTTCCTGAGTGCCTGTCCAGAAACCGGGCGACAGGTTAGGTTCATTCCAGACCTCAAAATACCAGGTCTTTACTTCATCGACTCCATATCGTTCAGTAAAATGCTGTGTAAGATTGCGAATCAATGCTTCCCATTTTTCGTAATCTTTCGGAGGAGTAACATTGCCCCGCCACCAAAATATGGTAGTTTTTCCACTGGCCAGTGCCGAAGGCATAAAACCCAACTCAACAAAGGGTTTTATATCAATGCTGAGCAAAAAATCGAAAAGCGCATCAACGTACATGTAGTTGTATTGAGGATTTCCATTACGGTCTTCTTTATAAACCGCCATGTCGTCTGTCAATAGCCCGTGCATGCGGATGTACCGGAATCCGCATTCTTTTTTCACATAGGCCAGCTGTTGCTGCCAGTCAGCCCTGAGTCCCTCATTGGCCCTGCCTGCACCAATACATTCGTTAAACATGGTATTCAAAGGGCCTTTTTCACGGCTGAAATCGATGTCAATAACCCGTTCGGAAATCTCTGCTTTATGCTTCATTTTGCTTTGAGCATAAACCGGAACCATTAGTGAACAGGTAAACAGGAATAATAAAATTTGTTTCATTTTTTATGGCAATAGTTATGGCTATGAAAGTATGTAAGAGAAATTGCATCAAAGCTAAATTGACCTGTTTCCAGGTGTCTTGAAAATAGTCTCAAAATTCTTTGGTATTCTATCATAATTGCATCAAAATTTAGTGAATTTTGTGCGTATTATTTACCATAATTGCGTTTTTAATATTAGCAGTTTACCTGAAACAGGACTTCAAAATATGGATTAATGGCTTAATATAGCTTAAAATGCGATTGTTTGTATTGAATGAAAGGCTTATTTTCTGTTTCGTAGTGTTCCTGGTCACTTTACACAGTTTTTCAGCCGGGCAGGAAAGATATCTGCATTTTACCGAGATCGATGGATTGCCCCGAAATATTACCACATGCCTTGAACAGGATGAGTATGGGTATTTATGGATAGGTACGGCAAACGGAATAGCACGCTTTGATGGCAGGAATTTTTCCTGCTATGACGAATTATCAGGCGTCAGTATCATTTATCTTCTTTATGACTCCCGGAAAACCTTATGGGCTTCTACCAATAAAGGACTTTATAAGTATAACAGACTGACAAATTTTTTCGAACTGATAGTGGACGGTTTTATTGCAAAAGTCCAGGAAGACCATAATGAAATATATTTTTTACTGGATGAAAACATCAATAAGATCGCCGGAAATAAAATCGTGAATGTTTATAAAGGATCTAACAATTCAGATTTTTTCATTTCTGAAGAAGGTATATGGATTGGAAAAACTGATGACGGTGTCAAACTGCTGGGCCGGGGAAGCGAATTTAAGGAAATAACCGCTTCTTACTTAAAGGGTAAGTATGTTTCCGTTATAAGTAAAATTGACGACAAAATGTTTTTTGGTTGTTTCAATGGTCAGTTGTATTCCATTCCGGGCCATGGTGAATTAAGGCAAATCGATATTGATAATCATTATTATTTTAAAAAGATTGTAAAGGTAGGGCAGGAAATCTGGCTTGCAACAGATGGTCACGGGATCATTATCCTTGATAAGAACCTGGATTTTTCAAGGATACTGAACAGGAGTTTAAAGTCCGAGTTGTCCATCCACAGCAACAGCATTTATGATATTTTGTACACGAAAAATAATGAAATCTGGCTCGCTTCATACGGCGGCGGGATAACCTGTATCTTGCCTGACAATTTATTATTTCAAAATATTCTGCCGGAAAAAGGGAATGAAAATTCATTGGTTGCCAATGAGGGTGTTGCCGTATTTGTAAAAGAACCCGTCGTGTATTTTGGTACAAACTACGGTTTATCTGCATGGAATGAAAAAACACAAGGGTTTAAAAATCTTTCCAGTGAAAGATTATGGAAAGAATTAAAAGGAACCAAAGTAACTGCCATATGTAATGATTATAATAATCATATTTGGGTAGGTACCTATGACGGACTCCTGGGGAAGTACGCTGCAGATTACAGCCTTCTGGCTACTTACCATCCCAGCAGTATGGGCCCTGATGAAATGCAGCAAATTGTTCAATTGCATGAAATTGATAAAAATAATCTGTTGATTTTAACCCAGTTCCAAAGCAGGATCTTATTAAACTTCGATCCTGAAAAAGAGACAACAGGTTTATTTGAAGTATATGCCAAAGGAAGCAACATAACCTATTGCTTATTAAATACTTTAAGAGAAAACCAACAGGGCGAGCTATTGGCTGTAATTTCAGATATGGGCTTATTTCATGTTAACTGGAAAGACAATGTACTTGAAAACAGGTTTTCGGAAATGAATAACCGGATCGGCAGTTTTATTAACGATTTCTACCACGATAAAAGGGACAATTACTGGCTGGCTTCTTCTACTGATGGCCTGATATGTGTTTCAAAGGATGGCAAAGGCTACAAAAGGTATACGGTTAAAGAGGGATTGCCCTCCAACACACTGGTGAGGATTGAATCAGCAGATGACCGTTATCTTTGGATATGCACTATTTCAGGAATCTGCAGGTTCGATACCGAATCGGGGGAAGTGTTGAATTTCAACCATAACGATGGTCTTCCGGCCAATGAATTTCATGACAGGGTGTCTGCTGTAACCAAGGATGGCAGAATAATTTTTGGTTCTGTTATGGGTTTCACACTAATTGATCCTTCGAAAGTGAATACAGATGATTCAGGAACTGAAATAGTCATCTCCGATATCACCTTTCAGAACCAAAGTATCAGAAGTCCGGCGGGAAAGCAATTCCTGAAACAACCCCTGGAAGAAACAAATGAAATACGGTTGCCCTTCAATAAAAATTCGTTTTCGATCCATTTTTTCGCCAGGAACGAGAGTTTTTTGAAAAATCATAATTATGCCTACCGGTTGACAGGATTGGAAAAGGACTGGACTTACGTTACAGCGTCCAATCACGCCAATTACACCAACCTGTATCCGGGTACCTATGTTTTCGAAATAAAAACTGCTGATAAAGCCAGGGAAGGAATTCCTACGCGGCTTAAGATCCGTATACAATCGCCATGGTATTTAAGCTGGATAGCATTTGCCGCCTATACGATCATATTTTTTACTATCCTGTATCTTTCTGTATATGCCTACTTAAAAAGAATTGAATTAAGAAAAGAGAAAGAAATTGCCGAATTCAAAATTCAGCATGAACATGAACTGACAGAAAGGAAACTGGCTTTTTTTACTAATATATCCCACGATTTAAAGACTCCATTAACCCTTATCGATGCCCCTGTAAGTGATTTAATGCGGTCGGAAAATCTCAGCCAGGAGCAGCTTAATAAGCTTACGATCATTAACCGGAATGCAAAACGACTCTATAAATTAATCACCGATCTGCTTGACTTCAGAAGAATAACACAGAAAGAGGTTGTCCTGGAGGTCAGGGAAACTGTAATGGCTGATGTTATTACTGAGGTATCTGAAGCATTCAAGGAAGAATGCAATAATAAATCAATTGATTTCAGATACAATGCAGACAGGAACATCATTGGTTTTGTCGATGCAAAAAAAATTGAAAAAATAATTTGGAATCTCTTATCCAACGCATTAAAATTTTCAAAAAACGGAGGAGCCATATCCATAAGCGCTGAAGAAATGATCATCGATGGAATAAAATATGTAAAACTTATTATTAGTGATAACGGCATTGGAATACCCGAAAAGGATAAAAACAAAATATTTGAACGTTTTTATAAGGTTCAGCATGCCCGGTCAGTAAATCGCGGAGGTACCGGAATTGGACTTTCGATTGTTAAGGAACTGGTTGAAATGCATCATGGCAAGATTCAGGTAGAATCAACCTTGGGGTTTGGTACAACTTTTATGATTATGCTGCCCTTCGGCAAAGAAAGTTACTCCGATCATGAAATGGCTGGTTATGAAAAGACAACTGATAAAATAACCGGTATTGAAAAAGATGAAAACCTGGTATCTCCCACGCAGCAGCATACCGGGCGATCAAATAACCTGCCGGTAATGCTGCTGGTTGAGGATAACCAGGAACTCCGGGAATACCTTGCAGGACATTTTGAGGAAAGATTCAGGATTTATATGGCATCAGATGGTTTAGCGGGATTAAAACTAAGCAAAGAAGAAAATCCCGATGTTATTTTAACCGATGTGCAAATGCCGAATATGAACGGATATGAATTCTGTAAGGAAATCAGGCATAATTTTGAAACCTCTCATATCCCGGTGATTATGCTTACCGCCAGTAATACAGTTGAACATCAGATTGAAGGACTAACAACAGGTGCAGATGCTTATTTAACCAAACCTTTCGATATAAAATTGCTGGATGCACAGGTATATTCAATACTGGAGAACCGTAAAACACTCCGGAATAAATTTCTGGGGATTGAAAGCGCTGAAAATCTGCAAAAAATCCTGCCTCAGAAAGACATTGACTTTGTTCTCGAACTGAAACTCTTTATTGAAGAAAATATAATGAATCAGGAGTTGAATGTTGAATTGCTTTCGAATCATTTTGCGGTTAGTCTTCCGCAATTGCACAGGAAAATAAAGTCGCTGACAGGCTACACCCCGAATAATTTAATTAAATCCATCCGGCTGAGAAAAGCGTATAAACTTATTTACGAAGATGGTTTAAGGGTTTCCGAAGCAGCTTATCAAACCGGGTTCAGTGATCCGAATTATTTTACTACCTGTTTTAAAAAGGAGTTCGGTAAGAATCCGTCGCAGATTGTTGCTTCTGGTAAGATTTGAAGAGTAATGTTTTATTTGATAGTGAAGTAACAAGCACTCCGTGGTTTCTGCCCTTGGGCAGGTATACTTATATGTAACAACTTCATCTTATATTGAAGATTAGTATTTTATCGATTTCTCTCGTTGCATTTTAAGGCACCGTAGGTGCATACTGTTTGTAGCAATGACATAGCTATTGATTTTAATTCCATACGTCCCGCCTTACGGCGGGACGCGGGGGAATAATAATCGGGATATGATCTTTTTCCTACAAACAGCACGCCACTAAGTGGCTTAAAAGAATACTTTCAGATAAGCTCAGTTGAAAAACCTGTTGTTCTTCTTGGGGCAAGAATGCTAATTAATAAAGGACTCTTATCTAATCTTATCTTGTTTAACTCTTAATTCGCAAGGCATAAAACTCCATTCGCCATCATTAATGTGTAGGTGAATTGCTGGCTGCGCTTTCCCAATAAGCGCTTTGTTTCAGGGTGTTATTCGATAAGCCGACCTGTGTTTCAGGTATCTTGAGAAATCCTTCAAAACCCTTATCCGATGGAAAGGAAACGGGAAACTCGTCGGTTTGAAAACTGTTGGCTTCTATAGCTGCCTTGGTTACATCCAGACCCTGACGCAACAGATCGTAATAACGCAATCCTTCCAGGGCAAACTCAAGTCTTCTTTCTTCCATGATATCCTGAATTGTCAAGGATGTTATCCGGTGGGCATCATCCTGAAATGCCCTGTCCCTTACCCTGTTGAAGTATTCAACATCTTTTCCGTCACCCAGATGCAATTCAGCTGCCATTAATAAAACATCTGCATAACGCAGAATGGTCAGATCCTGAAAATTGTCAAGCATAAAATTGCCTCCGTATCCTTCAGCAACAGTCTGATTTTCAGAGAAGGCTCTTGCACCGTATTTTTTCCATCCAAACCCGGTGTATTGCCTTTGGTCTGAAATGTCGTATACACCAGGTCCCAGGAATTCCTCCCAGTTGATGATGGTGGCATTCCTGCGTGTATCAGCTGTATCGTATGCATAAAAAATGCTGGGATTCACAGGAAAGATACCCCATCCCTTGGCATAGGGTACATAAGTC
>CAYMJH010000115.1:0-11728 GCA_964390385.1 uncultured Bacteroidales bacterium
TGCATAGCCGATGATAATACCAGGGTTCTGTCCTGTCCTGATGCAATAGGCAAGTTCGCTGAACATCTGAAAGTGCAATTTGGTCAGGTGACTGATGATAAGATATCTGAACTGGTCTTCCTGGAGTGATTTTGCCAGCGGGGTAAGCACAAAAATCCGGTCATCCTTCTCCCTGAAAATATCATGGGAAGCCAGCATCCTCATCATCCTGTAAAGGGATTCCTCATCTGATCCGGTGATGGCCGACAATTCGCTGATGGCTTTCGGACCTTTCTTCAGCAGGTCGGCAATACCCAGTTCTGCGGCAACGCCCACGGCAGCTGCAAGCCAGAATTGATGGACCATTTCAAAGACCGCTACATTGGGGTGGGTGAACTTCCGGTATAGCCGCAAAAAGAAGAACCGCATCCTCTCGGTAATGCGAACCAAAAAACGGGGAGGATAATGAGGGATTTTCGGCACTCTTTTCATAAAGGTTGTTTTCGATTTCTTACAAACATAAAGAAAGAGCAGCTAATTTTTTGAACTTATAAACCTAAATTGCATATTTGCTTTAACAAAAAGAATACCTGTTTTATCGGCTCCGCTGGGGAACTGATGCTTTTATCAGTATTTTTGCATGAAACGCTGGCATCCCGGGGATATAGCCCCGGTTGATATCTTTGCTGATTCTCTTTGGATGTACGATGTTGATTTCGGTTACGATATTAAACAGACCCAGGTGATTAATTATCCATGTTTTGATTTAGAATATTGAACTGCCATGAAAGAAAAGGAAATATTAACCGATTATAAAGACCACCAGGTTATCCTGTATGCCGAAAAGGCTGATGACTCCATCGGTCCGGTTCAGACCGGATCTTATGTTGCCTGTTATTATATTGATGAATTCCTGAGCCTGATGGGTAGTCTGGAAAGATCCCTTTTTGAGAGGCTTCAGAAAGGAGAGATCAGTCCCATTTGCCTGTATATGACACTTGAGGAGCTGACAGTTTCGGAACTGTCTCTCAGGGTTAAGATTCCGTTGCGCAGGGTCAAGAAACATCTTACCGCTGAACATTTCCCTTCCGTAAAAGTGAATGAACTCAGGCGTTACGCTGAAGTTTTCAATATCCCGGTTGCCAATCTGTTCCAGATCATTGCAACCAAGCAGGATAAAAAATGGCGGATGGGTTACAATGCCGGTGTTGAAAAGGCAAAACCAGTCTTAATCTCACAGGAAGAAACCGATAATCCCTATATTGTTTTCACTAAACCCGAGATTAACCATCCATGAGCACAATCCCTTTCCGCCATGTCATGGCTGCTCATTGCGAGTCAGGTACTGTAACCGCATTGTTGAACCACCATGGACTGAATATATCCGAACCCATGGTGTTTGGTATCTCAAGCGGGATATTTTTCGGTTATATGAAAACACCGATGCTGGCTTTCCCCTCAGTTTTTTCAAGGATAAGGCCAGGACATATCCTGATGAATTTTTCAAAAAGAACGAGTATCCGGTTTAAAACCCGGAAATTCACCGATCCTGCTGAAGCGGAAATGGAACTTGACCGGTTGCTTGATCAGAACCAGCCTGTGGGCATCCAGGTTGATTTCTTTTATATGGATTATTTCCCGTCCTGGTATCGCGTTCACATCAATGTACATTACCTGGCGGTGATAGGCAGAAACGGTGATAAATACGTAGTGAGTGATTGCTATCATCCGGTAATCGCTGAAATCGGGAAAGATGCCCTTCGCAAGGGTAGATTTGCCGGGGGAAGCATGGCTCCCAGGGGATTCATGTTTTATCCCTTGCTTGTGCCCGGGGAAAAAGACTTCAGCAAGGCTGTCATTACCGGTATAAAAAACACGGTCTTCAACATGCTGAATATCCCGCTGCCGTTTCTCGGTGTAAAGGGCATCCGCCGGTTTGCTGAAAAGATCGTCGGATGGCCAGGATATGCGCGCGATGAAGAACAACTGGCGCATGAAATTTTCAAGATCAATGTAATGCTTGAAGACCAGGGAACCGGTGGCGGAGGATTCCGTTACATTTATGCCTCTTTCCTTCGCGAAGCAGCACAGCTGATGAACAGGCCGGAGTGGTACGAGCTTTCCGGAAGGATGATGGAAATAGGTGACGGATGGAGGGAAATATCTTTATTTGCTTCCAGGTTGGCAAAAAGCCGCAGTCTCGGCACGCAGAAACTGAAGGAATTGGGTAATCTGATCGCGACAAGGGCTGATTTGGAGTACAGATTCTTTAATGATTTAAAAAAGACAATTTCAGGAAGGAGAATGAAATAACCATGGCTGATAAACTTACACTACCGGAAATCAAACTGGAAATAAAAAAACTGATTGTCTCCACCCTTAACATGGAGACCGTCAATCCTGAAGAAATTTTGGATGACGTACCCTTGCTGAGCGGCGATAATGTGATCACCATTGATTCTATTGATGTGCTGGAGGTGGTGATTGCCATCCAGAAAAGGTTCGCAGTAAAAATGGATGATCAAAACCTGGTCCGCCATATTTTCAATACCGTCGATACCATATCGGAGTTCGTTCATGCACAGCAGCAGAGAAGTGCTGTCTCTGTTAATACATGATGTATGCCCGGGCAAAATGCAACACTTTCCCTGTTATACCTGTAATTGAAGATCCCTGATGAGCCTGATCAATCTCATTACCGGTATCCGGTTTCCTGTTTTGTTCAGCATGCTGGCAAGGAACAGGATATCATGCAGTGCGAAGATTATGGTCCAGCTACCGGTGCTGCTGGTAAACTCACTGATTTCCTCCGTTCTGACACTGGCTGAAAAAATCAGGTTTGACAACGTCGCCGGCAGGACCGTTATTGAAAAGCCTCCTGTTTTTATCATCGGGCACTGGCGTTCCGGAACAACCTACCTGCATCAGCTGATGCATCTTGATCCTCATTTTACGACTCCTTCCCTCGTGCAGACGGTGATCCCCGATCACTTTCTTTTCAGTGCAAAGTATTACATCCCCATTATGAAGGCTTTCATGCCGAAGAAGAGGCCCATGGATGAAGTGACTCTTTCACCCCTGGATCCGCAGGAGGATGAATTTGCCCTGATCAGGATGGGATCCGTGAGTCCGCTCGAAAAACTTGTTTTCCCGGTGAAGCATAAATATTTTCTCGATGGTTATGAGGAATACATCCCTGATGGCAGTAAGCTGGAAACCTGGACACAAAACCTGTTATTGTTTTATCAAAAGATCACCTGGCTTACCGGCAAGCCGATCGTTTCTAAAAATCCATTTCATACCATGCGCATTTCTTTATTGAAAAAGCTCTTCCCGGGAGCCAGGTTCATCTATATTAAACGCCATCCGTTTGAGGTGGTCCCGTCGACCATTAAGATGTGGAATAGGGTTTCCTCCTGTTTCAGCCTCAATGGTAACTGGAAAAAGCCTGATGTTGCAGAGGTTGCCTCAGTTCTTCGTACCTTTTGTGACCAGGTTGCCTTTGAAAAACAGCAGTTTGGAAAAGGCCAATATGCAGCAGTAAGATTTGAAGACCTTGAACAAAATCCACTCGGAGTGCTTAAGAAACTTTATGCAGCATTAAACCTGGAGTTTTCCGGAGCGTTTGAAAACGAAGTGAGCCGGTTCCTTGTAAAAAATAAGTATTATGCAAAAAATATTCATACACTGACCGGCCGGGAAAAGGAAATCATTGCTGAAGTTATGGGAGAGCATATGGAAGAATGGGAGAAGGGGAGAAGGGGAGAAGGGGAGTAGGGGAGAAGGGGAGAAGGGGAGAAGGGGAGACTAAGAGACCAGGAGACCAGGAGACCAGAAGACTCATCTTTATGTCCGTCTACCCTCTCCCCGATGCTGCAGCATGTTTCAGAAATGCCTTTCCGATCGCGTCAGCCATGGGATGGTTCACCTCCATCCTTTCAGGATGCCATTGAACACCCAGAAAAAACGGATGGGCGTATCCGGGTTTCAGCTGAACCGATTCCACCAGGTTATCATCAGACCGGGCCACAGGGATTAGGCCTTCACCCAACAAATCCAAAGCCTGGTGGTGACTGCTGTTTACCGTAAATCGAAGGGCTTTCCCATATTGATACAGGATGGAATCCCGGACTGTCGAGATTTCATGGTATACGTCTGACTTGCCGAAATGCATAATTTTATCGCCATGATCGGCGGGAATGTCCACGATGAGAGTCCCCTTACAAACCACATTGATCATCTGGATACCCCGGCAGATTCCCAGGAGTGGTATGTTTTCCTTCAGGGCTGTTTCAATAAGTTCCATTTCCAGGGCATCCCTCTTTTCATCAATGCCTTTACACCGTTTGATCTCTCCTGGTTTCCCGTACATTGAAGGACTCATGTCGGACCCGCCGGTTAACAGTATGCCTGAACAACGCCGTATTTTCTTTTGCAGGGAAGAAGTGCCTTTGGAGTAGGCATCGGATAAATGGATATCAGCATTCAGTCTTCTCAGCCAGGATGAGTATCTGTCGTGCAGCGAAGACTTCGATAGTAATATGATCATGCAAAATCCGTAATAATCTGTTCACCTCTTTTTCTCCCCATCTCTAAGTCTCCTAGTCTCCTAGTCTCCTAGTCTCCTAGTCTCCTAGTCTCCTAGTCTCTCCCTCACTTAACCACCTCTCCCTTAATAATCAACGTTTCGCTTTCTTCTCCGGCATTGGTGTCAACCAGCACTGATTTCTGGAAAAAGCCCGTATTCTCAGCGTCAAAAGTCACTTTTATGGTGCCTGTTTTCTGGGGGGCAATCGGTTCTTTGGGATAATCGGCAACCGTGCATCCGCAGGACGGCTTTACCGCGTAAATGACCAAGGGGACCATACTTGGATTTTTAAAATGAAATTCCGCAACGACAGGTTTTCCCTGGGAGATTTTTCCGTAGTTAAATGTCTTATCCTGCCATTCAATACCCGAGGAGATCTTTGTCATTTTTTGTGCAAGGATGTCAGCATGACCTGTTATGCTGAAAAAAAGAATAAGAATGAAGATCAGTGGCACCGAAGTTTTTATGGTCATAATCAATGGTTTTGATTATAATACTTGACATTGGCAACAAAGTTACAACCAGATACCGTTTAATGGTTGTAACAATTGTTAAAAACTGTTAATCCTGCCGTGTAAAACAACAAAACTCCTGCCAAAGGCCGGAGTTCTGGATTTTATTTTCACAGGTGTTGATTTTACTATTTCCCGGGACTCTTGTCCTTTTTTGCCGTCTTTGCTGCTTTGGCGGGTGCTGATTTGGCCTGTGCACCGGATCCATTTTCGGAAGGCTTTGATGCTGTTTTTTCCTTTTTGCTTTTGGCCGTTTTAGTCTTTTCTTCCGCGGCTTCCTGTTGATCTGTCTTTTCGGTGTCTGTTTGTTCTTCGGCGGCCTTTTCCTCTTCATCAAATTTCAGAAGGCCCTGCTCGTGCAGGATATTGTACCAGCTGATCATCTTTTTGATATCGGAGCCGTATACCCGCTGGCGGTCGTAGTCGGGCAGTATTTTTTCCATGTATTTTTTAAGGTCTTCCGGTGAGGAAGCCTTCGCATCGATGGCTTTTCCGCCCGATTCTTTATCGAAGATGCTTTTAAAAACATCCTTAAGCGGAATCTCCTTATCGCTGGTATAAACAGCAATGTCATCCAGGGAACTGACTTTGGTGGTGGCAGGAACAAATGCCCTTTTCTTGTCGGCAAAAGATTCAACCACGATACCGTTGCGGCCCTGGGAGACAAATTTAAATAAACCTCCCTGACCCGAAATGGCAAGAATTTCCTTTAATTCCATAAGCGAATGATTTGAAATAAAATTGATTCCAAAAATAGCATTTCTAACTGACCTGTGAAACAAAACCGGCTTCTGTTTTTAAGCGGAACAGGAACAGCCTGTATTACCTTTAGGGATTTCAATTATAAAGTACTGAAAATCAGTTTATGTTTCTCTCTTTTTTGATGACCTCATAAGCCTCCTGGATGGCAGCGAATTTTTCATTGGCTTTTTTCCTGATTTCTTCTCCCAGGTAAGCCACCCGGTCAGGGTGGTTTTTCATAGCCAACTGGCGGTAGGCCTTTTTGATCTGGTCGGAAGTTGCGTCTCTTTTGATTTCCAGCACATCATAAGCCCAGTCGGTTGATTTCTCGAACATCGATCTGATCGAGCGGGCATCCTTTTCGGTTACCCCGGTATGGAAAGCAATGTCGTCAAAAACCTTCCTTTCACTGGCATTCACTGAGCCATCGGCACTGATAATGCCGTAAATCAGGTGAAGCAGCTCAAGGCGGGATGCATAATTCATCTTCTGCCTGATCTGGTTGCCTACATCTTCCAGGGCAATGTCCTTTTTCAGCAGATCGCGCAGCAGCAACAGCATTTCTGCCGCTTCTTCCTCTCCGAATGTCCTTACCAGGTATCGCTTTACCAGGTCAAGTTCCGACTGGACTATCCTGTTGTCAGCTTTCATGGAAGCTGCAATCATAACCAGCAGGCTTACGATGAAATCCCCGGTTGTTGTGATCCCCTCACTTTTTTCATATTTTTCAAGCTTTGCGGCATCAACCAGTGATCCGAAGGCAAATCCCAGCAGGGCTCCAATCGGTCCGCCAATGGTCCAGCCCAGGCCGGCACCTATCCATTTTCCGAATCGTATCATGAGGGCAATTGATTTTTAAAGCCGGTTTGGTTCATGTCCCTAAGATAGTGGTGGACAGAGAGGATCTGGGGTATGACAAGCTTCTTTTCGTCATTGACAATAACAAAATCGGATGCGGCAGCTTTCTTTTCATCACTCCATTGATTTGACATAATATCCTTAATCCGTTCATGGGTCATGCCGGGACGACTCATCAGCCGCCTGATCCTCAAGTCAGCCGGAGAAATAACAGTGATGCACCGGTCAACCAGGGCATGGCTTCCACTTTCAAAAAGGATGGCAGCCTCCTGGATAACATAGTCAAATTCCTCATACGCCTTTGTCCAGCGAATAAAATCTTTTTTTACCCAGGGGTGAATGATGCGGTTAGCCGCTTCAAGCATTATCCTGTTGCGGAATACAAGGGAAGCGAAACGGGAGCGGTTCAGTGTATTCCCGTTGTAGAGCTCCTCGCCGAAAGCACCAATTAGCTCTTTGCGGATTTCAGGATGCGAGTCAACCAGCAGGCGGGCGGCAAGATCAGCATTATACACAGGCACGCCAAGGGCCTCAAATACCCTGCATATCATTGTTTTGCCACTGCCTATCCCCCCGGTAATGCCTGCCTTGATCATTGCCTGGTAAGAAGATATTCAACTTTTTCAGGACTGAATTTAACAGTACTGATAATTTCCGGGGTGTCTGCGAGGAACAAGCGTATCCGGCCTGTCGGATTTTTGAGGATATCATCGTAGTCGATACGCGGAGAGATTCTCTCAGGTATGATTTTCTGGTAATTGCTCAGGGTAATGTTGAAGGTAATCCTGATTCTTTCAGGAAATGTTTTAACCGAGAGGCTGTCGGGCACATTCAGGGCAACCACCGGAAGGTAATATTCCGCCTGGGTATACTGATCAACCGGAACGGTAACAAATACCTTTTTCTGAGAATAGCTGATCCCCTCCCTTTTCTCCAGACCGATGGTCCGGCTCATAGTATCATTTAATCCGGCAAAATTCAGCGGTTCGGTAGAAACACTGGTGATATCATGCAATTGGCTCGCCGGTCCTGATATGATGATGCTGTCGGGTTCGACAATTACCGGTCCGTTGATCATGTACTGCGGGGCGAACATTTGTTGCGGATCGCTGTATCTGGGCCTTACTGCAACTCTTTTAACTTCCATAGTAGTGAAATTGAAGAATAGCGTGTCAGGGGAAATGCTGATGATGTTTACCCCTTCCATCTCTCCCGACAGGATTTCTTTTACCGAATTCGTGAGGATATAGAGCGAATCGGGATGGGTGGTTTTGGTGATAAAGGAGTTTACGTCAAATTTAAGCGGGATAAGATTCAGATTCAGCTTGCCAAGCAATATTCTTCTTCCGTTGGCTTTCACCTTCAGTGCCAGTTTTTCAGGCAGCTTATTGGTCATTACTTTGTTTTCGGGAATATTGATATACCGGACCGGGTACAATATTTCATCCTCGTAATCCAGTGATAACGAACGAAAGAGCCAGAACAAGGAGGACAAAAAAACAAAAAAAAGGAAAGTGATGATATGCTGGTGATGGGAGAAAAAAAAGTCCAGCAATCGGGAGAAATATTTCTTAACGGCAGACCAGGCCGTATGGAATGAATCAGGGTTCAAAGCAGCAAAGTTTAAGGTATATTATGCAAATATACCTTAAACTCTGAAAAAAGCACGGCTCATTGCTGGTTTTCAATATCAACCTCTGATCTTACAATGGCACTTTTGTCTATTTTTAACAGTACATTATTTCCAACGTCAATGGTTATAATGTTTTCCGAGATGTTGTTAATTTTTCCGTAAATACCGCCGGCTGTAACTATTTTGTCGCCTTTTTTCAAGGATTCCCGGAAGTTTTTCAGCTCTTTCTGCTTTCTCATCTGGGGCCGGATAAGAAAAAAATAAAAAACGACCATAACCAGGATCAGGGGAATGAAGGAAGTCCAGGGATTCTGACCTTCCTTGGGTTGTGTCATTAAAAAGACCTGTGCTAAAAGGTTCATCGTTAAAAGTATTAATTAATAAATAATTCAGGTTGCCCTACATTAGTTCTTCTATTGATTTATAAAAGATTTTTCTTCTTGATTCTTTAATCTTGAGTCCACTCCAAAAAGTCTAATGGGCCACGAATGCACGAATCAAATAGTTATAATGTCTTAACTGTCAATTTATTTAAATATAAATCCCACGAATTACCGAAAATGATATTTTCGGATCGGTCTCAATCTTTAGTCTTTAATCTTTAATCTTTAATCTATATCCGTTAATCTTATTCTGCCTCACCGATCAATCCCCTTCCTGTCTTTTTGATCTTATCGTTTTGTTTCAGGTGTTTGAATATTTTATCAAGCAATCCGTTGATAAAGATCCTGCTTTTTTCGGTGCTGTAACTTTTGGCTATTTCAAGATATTCATTGATCGTGACTTTGGTTGGAATGAATGGGAATTCAATGGCTTCAGCAATGGCCATTTCAAGGATTAGGAAATCCATGAAAGCAATCCTGTCAACATCCCAGTTTTTGGTAAAGTTCTCAACAATAGAACTGTAATCCTTTTCATGCAGAATGGCTTTGCGGAACAGGTTGATTACAAATTCCTTGTCCTCTTCATTCTTGTAAAGGGCCAGCAGCTGGCCATTCTCCTGATCACTCTCCTTGAAATTCTTAATGGTTTTTGTGATCATGCTGATGATAAATTCAACTTCGTCATTCCAGTAAATGCTCTGCTCCTCAAGCACCTGGTAAAGGCCTTCAAAGGTCACCAGTTCCTTGCTGTATATGTCGAGGATAATTTTCTTGTCTTCCTCAAAGGATCGTGCGGTGTTTTCCATGTAGTCCTTGAAAAACCGGGCCATCCTGATCTTATTATGGAGCTTTTTGATCAGATCAGGGGTATTGGACCATGTGAGGGGTGTTTTTATGAGATATTCGCGGAGTTGTTTGTTTTCCCTCAGCATATGAATGATGCGGTTCTCGATAAACTTGGTATTGGGATTGAGGTCTTCATACGAGGGGATTTTCTTTTGAAGGGCAATGTCTATGCGGGCTGAGGCATAATCAGCGATTTCAACAATGAGCAGCAGCAAGTAGTGATAGAGGTCATAAGACTTCTGAATGCTGAACAGCAGCGCTTTTTCCGCCTTATTGATTTCACCGTCCCCATGCTGAAAATAGGCATACAGCATTTGCAATATTTTGATCCGTAATATCCTTCTGCTGATCATAGTTAAAAGAACCTTGTATACCCTTGCTTTTTAAAAATGAAGTGCAAATTAAACGCTTTTTTTCTTAAGAAACAACTGGTGATTTGTATTCCTTGCCTTCGGTTTTATTGACCCGGGCCCCGAAGTTCTTTAAAAGGATCATGCGGCAGCAGGCCTGCCTAAAATGATTAAAAATAACCACTTATTCCAGCCTATTCTTAGTCATTATAAAAAAAATTTTTATTTTTGAGTAGAATTAACCTGTACTAATACCCAAAGTTTATTATGGAAGGAGAAATTGACAAAAAAGATGTTGTAGAGAAAGTTGAACGGCAAGAGATTTTCTCAAAGTCATTGAGGGCAGGTAAGAGAACGTATTTCTTCGATGTTAAAGCAACCCGCAGAAATGACTATTACCTGACGATTACCGAAAGCAAGAAGCGTTTTAACAAGGATGGGCGCTTTCATTATGAAAAGCATAAAATTTTCCTCTATAAGGAAGATTTTGAGGCTTTTGTTGAGTATCTCGAAGAAGTTGTCGCCTATATCAAGGCTGCTAATCCTCAGACCATGGATCCATCAGACTCCTATGATGAAGAATCAGCTGAAGATTATACCAGTGTTGAGTTTGATGACCTGGAAGGCGCTGAGTCGTCCGGCCTTAGCCTCGAAAAAAGCGAATAATAAAACGGTCAGGCACCTGTTGCCTGACTGTTTTTTTGCTGCAATCCACTGTATCTTAACCTATTTGTTATATGCAAACCCGGATTTCCTCCGTGGTAAGGATTTTTACATTGTTGATAACATAATCCTGCCGGATAAAATCACCCAGGATATTGCACTCTTTAATAACCGTATTGAACAGGGTCTGCACAGGTATTTGCAAGGGTATGATAGAAATAAGGGAACAGATCTCATGGTCAAAGGATATCTTTTCAAGCTCTCCCCCAGACCGGCCAAGGTAAAACCTGAGCTCTTTCCGGATAATCTTTTGCTGCAGCGAGGTAAAAGCCGATTTGTCCGATGAGATGAGAGCTGTAAAATATCTGAGTTTTAATCCTTTTCCTCCAAGGCCGGTGGAGATCAATATCTGGTTTTCATCCAGGATTTTGCTTTCGATGAGCATCCGGCTTTCCTGCAATGCCAGGTAAGCCCAGTCTCTAAGGCCGGGATCGGGTTCCTTGACAA
This sequence comes from uncultured Bacteroidales bacterium, assembly GCA_964390385.1. Lineage (GTDB taxonomy): Bacteria > Bacteroidota > Bacteroidia > Bacteroidales > UBA10428 > UBA5072. The sequence continues at coordinate 11,061 of CAYMJH010000115.1, forward strand.
ACTTTTCAAGCGTACGGTAAGCTTCAATATCATCAAGTGCCGCAAGCTTCACCAGCATTTTTTTCCTGTCTTCAACCGGCAGGTCAGCCTGAAAAAGATCATCCTTGTTCCTAATGATTTCAGCGGGATCCAGTCCTTTCTTTACCCTTTTTGAATAATCATAATACTCCATCTGCACCTTGAGGTCGATCTGATCCTCCAGAATGCTCAACTGTCCGTTAACATTTCCGAACAATTCCTGGATTTTGTCATATATATTTTCGTTCTCGCTCACCCGAAACAGGTTAATTGACTTATCGTTTATTAAATATAGGAAAACATACGATAAAAGGCAACAAAATGCAATAAAAGATTGGGTTTTTTCCGGGAATGGACATTTTCTGCCGGAATGCCTTCCGGAAAATGCCGGCAGAAAACGCAAGGTCAAGGTCAGGATACAGCAGAAAGGATGCCGTGAAAATGAAAAAAGCCGCATACACGGCTTTATGTGCCCAGGACAAGACTCGAACTTGCACGCTTTTTACGGCGCCAGCCCCTCAAGCTGGTGTGTCTACCAATTCCACCACCTGGGCAATCATAATTGCGGCCGTAGCCTTGGCGAAGGAGGCTTCGCCGGCCGTAGCCTTGGCGAAGGAGGCTTCGCCGGCCGTAGCCTTGGCGAAGGAGGC
>CAYMJH010000116.1:0-11686 GCA_964390385.1 uncultured Bacteroidales bacterium
GCCATTATTGAGGTACTCGAAATAATGCCCTTTTCAAACATATTTCTAATGGATGTGTTCACGCTGGCTGAAACGCCAAAATCATCTGCATTGATAATTATAGCAGGCATATCATTGAGGTTAAAGGATAAATGTACAAAAAAAAACAATCCTGATAGCTTAATATATTATATTTTTTCAGCAGTAAAACTTTTAACAACTCCCGGAGGAGTTCATCAATATAAATAACCTGGGTATATATTAATTCCTTTATGCCAGGGTATGATTATTCTGTCAAAATTCTGTAACCCAGATTTTATATTTTTCGTTTTATTTTCAGATAGTTAATTTCTGTATATCTTGTTTATCAATATCAATGAAGAAAGTATTGATCCTATACAAGTTTCTTCCACAGTATCGTGTTGATTTTTTCAATATGTTAAGGGAAGTACTTAAGAAAAACAATATTGAACTGAATCTGATTTATGGAAAAAACAAGAACCGGGATTCATTTAAGAAAGATGAAGTGGAAATCGAATGGGGACATTATATTCCCAATAAAGTATTCAGGATTGGCGGAACAGAACTAATCTGGCAACCCTGCCTGAAATATCTTAAAGATCAGGATTTGGTGATTGTCGAGCAGGCTAATAAACTTCTGCTGAATTATTATTTAATGATTTCCAGGTATTTCAGCAGATATAAATTTGCCTATTGGGGTCATGGCCGTGATATGCAGGATGACTGCTCCAGTATTAAAAATAAATTTAAATACCTGTTCCTTGACAAATGTGACTGGTGGTTTGCTTATACAAAAGGAGTTAAACAAATGTTAATCGGAATGGGGGTCTGTGAAAATATAATAACTGTTGTTCAGAACGCTATCGACACTTCAACCATCGGTAATGCCTATCATAACATCAGTGATACTGAAGTAAATGAATTAAAAAGTGCATTGGGTATAACCGGCCAGAATACAGCCATTTATTGCGGATCAATGTATCCGGAAAAGAGAATTGATTTTATTCTTGAAACATGTTTCAGGATCAGGGAAAGTATCTCCGATTTCCATATGATTTTTTTAGGAGCTGGCATTGATGCCCCCCTAATTGAAAGTGCAGCATCAAAAAACGATTGGATTCATTATGCCGGACCACAATTCGGGCTTGATCGTATAAAGTACTTCAAGCTGGCATCCATTCAGTTAATGCCTTATCTTGTCGGACTTGGCATACTGGATTCTTTTGCCCTGGAAACACCAATCATCACCACATCCAATCCTTCTCACGGACCTGAAATCGAATATCTTGAGCACAATATGAACGGCATTATCAGCAAAGAGTCACTGGATTCATATGCCAAAATCGTCATTGATGTCCTTAAGAATAAGCATTATATTCAGCTTATCAGCGGATGCAGGAAAGCATGCGAAAAATATACGGTTGAGCAAATGGTGGAAAACTTCAAATCTGGATTAATATCATGTCTTACAGACAGTTAGATATATAAATATTCGTTTTATTCACTTGAAGAACGGGAAATAAGTCAATTCATAAGTCAAATGCGATTTTCTTTCACCAATCTTTCTGGCTGGAATTCCCGCCACTATGGCCATAGGTTCAACATCTTTGGTGACAACGGCATTCGCTGCAATAACGGCTCCTCTGCCGATGTGTACCCCGGGGAGAACAGTCACCCGGGATGCAATCCACACATAATCATCAATGTAAACATCACCTGATCGGTCAGCGTGATCATCTGAATTTGGATCGTGCTCAAGGGTAAAAATATTGGTTTCTCTGGCAATATCAACATTGTTGCCAATCACAATCTTACCCACTCTGCCGTCCAGCATGGACCTGGAATTAATAATACAGTGGTCTCCAATGATCACTTGCCCCTTTTTGGTACTGATGCTTAGCAATTCAACATTCAATAAAACATTAGTATGTTTACCAATGGTAATGTATCTTCTCATAAACCACAACCGAAGGAATGCAAAAGGGATTCTGTTGACAAACTTATTGAAAATATAAAGCCTGAGGCCAAGTATGAAATCCTTTGGTGTATTCATCTTTTTTTTAACAAACTTAATATCCAGTGTTTAATAAAACTAGTAAAATATTTAAATATGCCGGCTACGTAATAAAAATGAAACAAAAACGATGTACAATGTCTTTTCAGGAATTTATATTCAATGATAATATTATGATTTGATTTAATACTTGTTAACGAGCGAAAGAATAGATGCCATCGTGCATTGTGCTCCAGGCCTGAACTCGATTTGTCATTCCATATTTTCAGGTCAGGAAGCACCACCAGCCTGTATCCTTTTTCCTTGGCCCGCAGGAAAAAATCAGAATCGCCGTGATACTGGGGAAAATTCTTTTCATCGAAAAAACCAACCTGGCGAAAGGCATCCACGGGTATCAGGGTGCCCATACCTCCGGTCCAGTCTACCCAGGCCGGCGCACTAAAGGCTTCACTGTCAACACAGCCATAGCCGTTTAAGGTTCTCACCCCGGTAACCGGATTAAAGAATGCCCCCATGTTAAAGATGACCTCTGGCTTATGCAGGAAATAGACCTTGGAGGCAATGATCGTATGATCTTGATAATCTGGGATTTTGCGACCCATAGTCTCAAAATAATCATCAGCGCACAGGATATCATGATTCCACAGCATAACATAGGTAAACTCCTTACGGGACAGGGCATAACTGACACCTTTATTGACCCCTCCGCTCCACCAGAGCGAGCCATTGCCGGATAATACTGTAACCTCGGGGAAAAACTGGCTGATCCAGGCTGACGTTCCGTCAGTAGAATTATCATCAATCACGATAATTTTCCAGCGAAAATCTTCAATCTTACTGATCTGGCGGGAGATAGCAGGCAACTGTTTTTTCAGAAAATGCAGCCCGTTAAAGACCGGTATGAGGATGGCAGTGCTGTTGTTCATGTAGAGTTACATTGTTTTCGGTGACATATATCACCGGTGAAAACGTATAATTTGCAGTGTTTTTTCGTATATATAGGAAAAAACAAGATTCGTCAAATTTGAAGGCCATCGTTTATCAAAAAATTGAAACACCGTTAACTGATAATCATTAACTTTCATTAATCAAAAGGGTATGAAAAACAATTTTCCATCCGGTTATGCAGCAAATTTATTAAAAGAATCCAATTTCTTTGGATCGCGATTTATGTTACGCCTTATTTTCATAACAGGAATGTGCCTGAACGTTGTGCATTCATCAGGTCAATCGGCGATTACCGTTTTTGCTGAAAATTTTGATCAGACTACCTCGCTTCAGCCCTGGGCCCCTTATTATTCATTCGGATGGTTCAGGGGAAGCCCTCATAATGTCTTTCAGGAAGAAAGCGGCAGGGGGAAGGCACTGAGAGTGAATTTCGCAGCCGGGACCATAGGGGCCGAATCGGGATTTGGCAATTACCGCATCCCGCTGGATTCTGCTTACAAAGAACTGTATTTCAGCTGGGAGTATTTTGTCCCTTCCTTTTTTGACTATGGGTTTGCCGACGGACTCGGCGGAGGGAAATTTTTCGGCGGGTTTACAGGCGGAAGCATGACAGCCATTCCCAGAAATGATGCTATTGATGATGACGGATGGGAATCCATTCTTATTTTCAAGAACGGCAGTTACAGCACCTATGATTATTTTAAAGGTTCAAGATATACATCAGACGGATGGCCTCTCGGCAACCATGTCACGGACATCGTCAAGGGGCAATGGCGTCGCATAACCCTAAGGCTAAAGATCAACGACGGGGACCTTTCCAACGGCATACTGGAAATATTTGACAACGACGTCCTGGTTTTTCAGAAAACCGATGTCAAAGTAGTCAATAGTGTTCACCCCGAATACCTGATCGAGCACCTTTACCTGAATTCATTTTTCGGCGGTTCCGGAGCCTCCTATGTTTGTCCCATCGACCAGTATATGGCATTCGACAACCTGGTTGCCTTTTATTATCCTCCGGGATCTCCCGGCTACCGATCGGGACCGAGCGAACCGGGAAGAGTTTTACAGGTGCCCGTGGCAACCTCTTATCATCCGGTACCCCCGAACAGGTTCACCCCGGCGGCTTATACCGACGCAAGCGGCACCATTGAAAGCCATTGTGGCTTCTACCAGCCGGTGAATCAACCGGAGAGTTTTCAGACTTCAACCATCCAGGTTAGCGGGGCCACCTATCTGAATATCAATGTGGCAAGATTCTCCTTTGACAAGGGTGTCACCTATGACGGATACAGGCAGATCCTTAGGATATACGAAGGAGTAGGAGCAGCCAGGGTGCTGAAACAAACCTACCAGAACGGAGTCAATACTACCCCCGGCAGCATCACCATCAACGGGAACGCGGCCACCATTGAATGGCAGGCCGGAGTCGGGTCTCATAACGGGTTCAGCATCAACTACACTTCCGATGGCACCGGTACTGGAAGGAATTTTACCTGCAGCGATTTCTTTGCAAAGCAGCAAGGTGTTGCCTCTTCTGAACCCGTCATTGCGGTCAACGCCATATCGGTTACCGCAGCAAACGGCGTCAGCGCCATATCTGCCAGGGGAGGCACCCTGCAACTAACCGCTGCCGTTTTGCCCTACAATGCAACCCAAAAAACAGTCTCCTGGTCAGTCACCGGCGGTACCGGACAGGCCTCCGTGGATGACTCAGGGCTTGTGACAGCCGTGGCCGATGGCTCGGTTACCGTCAGGGCCATGTCAAATGACTGGTCAGGCGTATACGGCACATACACCCTGGCCATTTCCAACCAGACGGTAACGGAACAGAAGCCTGTAACGGAGAACCAGGCTCCGGTCATAAACAACCAGGCATTTACTATTAAAGAACAGGAATTTACCGGCAATGTGATCGGCACCATCGTGGCCGACCCCGGAGATGCCGGGCAATCGCTTACCTATGAGATTGCTTCGGGAAATGAATCAGGCTTGTTTCAGGTCAACGCACAGACAGGCGTCCTTTCGGCCACCAGCCGGAGTCTGTTCAGCTATGATCCTTTGGCTTATAGCCTGGTCATCAGCGCGGAGGATAACGGCTCCACCCCTAAAAAAAGCTCGGCCACCGTGCAGGTCAACCTGGTCCGCCAGCAAACCGTTTATTACATCGATCCGCTCAACCAGGGTGACCCTTTGCAGGACGGATCTTATGATCACCCCTATGATTCATGGAACAAAGTCACCTGGAAGGAAGGATTCTCCTACCTTCAGAAAAAGAACACTGTTGCCGTTGAATCAAAAATAAACATTTCAGCCGGCAAGGTAACGCTGGGTTCATACGGCGAAGGGAAACAGCCTGTTATTCAAAGCAATGTCACTGATTTTGCCCTCCGTGCCTATGAGAAAAGCGACCTTGTGATCCAGGACCTTCACCTGTTGGCTCCCTCTGCCATAAGCTGCATCTATATACTCGGATCAAGCTGTGATAATATCCGGGTTGAAAACTGCACGCTTGAGTCAGCCGTGAACGGAGTGAGAATTCTCGACGGCAAGAATGTTGTGTTGTCCTACAATACCTTTGTAAACTGTTCGGATGCCATATACTGCTATGCGGAAACCAGCATGATCTATTATAATGTTTTCAGGGATAACGTAACCGCCATCAATGCATTGGGGAACATGGCCAGCGCCGATATATACAATAACGTGTTTTACAACAACGAGGTGGGCATAGCCAATTCCTATTCGGAACTGACGGTGTACAACAATATATTCTACCTGGTGAATGCCAGTGACAAAGCCATCAATAACCAGCTGAATACGCTGATCTCCGATCATAATATATTCTTTCCCGAACAGGAAGGTTTTATTCAGATCGCCGACAAAAGATTCAGCTCGCTGAATGAATATCAGCGGAACATGAACCTCGACCTGAATTCTTTTTCCCAGGATCCCAAATTTGTTGATGTATACAATGCCAACTTCTCCATTGATCCCCTTTCACCGGCCATCAATGCAGGGAAAACCGTGGGACTGCTGCAGGATTTCTATGGAACCCAGGTGCCGATGGGCGGTATTCCCGATATCGGGCTGGCGGAGCTGACCGGAGAGACCAGGGGCCTGACCTCTCTTTTTTCCGGCAGCACAGATCAGGAAAATGAGGATCTGCAGGTTTATCCGAATCCCAGCAACGGCATATTCAATGTCAGCATCAGCAACCGGGATGCAACGGCTTCGAGGATATTCTTAAAGGACCTGTCGGGCAGGACTGTCTATGAGAATGATTATAACAGCAGTTTTGACAATATACAGCAGATCAACATTTCAAACCTGAATAAAGGTATCTATATCGTTGTCGTTGAAACGGGCGGAAAATCATTGAATCAACCCATCATTGTCAATTGAATTTCGGGGTTGACAGCCCCCTCCTAATTGTCAACGAATAGCGCAGGTTCAACCATCCCTTTATTCCATTCGAAGATAAAAAGGATACCGTCATCAATATTTAAGATCGGCATGCCGGCTGACCGCCTGCTGCAATGAATATTGACTTAGCTTTGCAGGATGTTTGTCCCGTTGCCTTTGCATGGTCTGCCTGACGGTTTCCCCGGTAACAAGAAACTGGAGAAATCCTTCATAAACAGGGATTTTTACCAGATCTCTCCATTTTGTCCCGCCGCAACGGTTATTTTTCACAATAAAATCTTAAGTTTATAGTAATCAATTATTGAAATTGTCCCTGCATGTTTAAAAGAATCCTGAACAGTCCCACTATCATGTCCTGGTCAGCACAATTTACCCGTTTTGGGAGTATTGTGCTGGTCATGCCCCTGATTATTACAAAATATAGCCCAATAGAGATATCTTTCTGGCTGCTGATCGGCAACATCATCGGATTTGCCCTGCTGGCCGACTCGGGTTTTGGTTCCGCGCTGGTCCGGGCTGTTTCTTATTTCAGGGCCGGTGAAACCAGCCTTCCCCGTACACGCGAGGAATATGACAGCCGGGAGCAGTTCGCGAACCTCGAGCCCAACATTGAAAAGTTACGGGATCTGCTCGCCACCACACGCCCCATTTATTTTATCCTGGGCGCCATCTCCGTGATATTACTGTTGGTTGGCACCTTCATTTTCCGGAATGTGTTTACCATGGCCGGTAACCGCATTGATTTCTGGATCGCTTACTTGCTGCTTATCCCGTTATGTTACCTGATGATCATGACCATCCGCTGGTCTTCCTTTATGCAGGGGCTTAATCAGATCGCTAAAGAAGCCCGGGTAAGCACATTGATCGAAGTCATCAGGATCATCATATTTACCGTGTTCCTGTCATTCCGGATGCCCCCGATGTATCTTGTGATCACCATGTTCTTTTCGGCTATGGCGCGGTATATATATGTGCGTAGTTTTGTAACCCGCTGGTTTCGCCAACATAACTATGAAGTGTCGGGATTTAAAATCTTTGACCGCAATATATTCCGATCGCTGTGGGCTCAGACCTGGAGACTGGCCGGCATTTTCTGGGGCAATTACATGGTGGAATACGGCAACTCCTTCCTGATGGCACAGATTCAGGATGTAAAGCTCATGACCAGTTTCCTTTTCACCACCAACATCATGACCTGGATCGCCAACTTTTCAAGAACCCCGTTTTATGCCAATGTCCCCACCATTTACAAACTCGGTGCCGAGAAGAATTTTCCTGAAATGAGGATGCAAGCCACCCGGTACATGTTCCTGGGAATCGTCATTATGGCAGGTGCTTTCCTGTTTATCGGACTGGCCGGAAATCCCCTGCTGGACTTTCTCGACACCCATAACATCCTGAACGCCGAAACCCGGTTTATCGGCACACTGATATTTACGATCATGGCGCTGACCCTTTTCCTGGATATGCACTCCAGCCTGCATGCAGGCATTTACACCTCCACCAACCACATCCCCTTCCTGTTGCCCTCACTGGTTTCCGGACTGATCATCGTGGTAACGGGGTATTTCATCCTGCCCGTTTACGGGCTTATCGGGCTGATCCTGCTCAGGTTCCTGGTCCAGTTGTCATTTAATAACTGGTATGCGATGTCATTATCGCTGAAATTGCTAAATTGGCCCTTCAAAAAATATGTGGTTGAAATGCCGGTTGAAGGGGCCAGGTATTTTATCGAAAAGGTCATGAACAGCAGGCTTTTCAAAAAGAAGCAGCCTTTACAATAAATCATTCAGCATGCTGAAGAATATAATAATTGCCATAGTAGTGCTGGGTTCGCTGGCATTTTTCGAACCGGTAATACTTGACCGGCAGATGATCGGAATGATCCATATCGCGATCACAGGATTGATCATTGCTTTGCTCATTTTATATTCCATCTACGACACCAGCAGGAAAATAAGGGCCCACTTCACCCTTGAAATCATCCTGCTGTTTTTTGCTGTTTTCCTGAGCATGTTCGGAGCTTATATATTCCACTACCAGCCATTCAAAATTACCCTGATGGCCCAGCGTGTGATCTATCTTTTTCTTTTCTATTTCCTGCTGCACCAGCTGAAGCCTGACCCCAGGTTTGTCATCAGGCTGTTCGTGATCATCGGCCTTATATGGTCGGTGCTCTACGCGATCCAATGGGTGGCATTTCCCACCCCCCTGTTCGGGGCCCATATGTTCAAGGACAGGAATACCATAAGGATCTTCATGCCCGGCGTTTCATTTGCCGTGGTCTCCTATTTCATCTGCCTGCTGAAATTCCTGAAAACGAATCACGCCAAATACCTGCCTCCCCTGCTGATGTTCCTGCTGATATTCGTACTGCTGGGAACCCGTCAGCTGCTGGGTCCTACCTTGTTAATCACCATCCTGGCGATTGCCCAAAGCAAAAAAATTCATTCAAAGCTGGCCCTGTCATTGCTGGGCGTTGCCAGCATCATTCCCCTGTATTTCATTTTTCAGGATATCATCAAAGCCATGATCGATATTACCAGCCAGCAAAGTGTTTCATTGACGGAAAACATACGGTTCAAAGCCGTTGTTTTTTATTTCTACCGGTTTTCTCCGGGAAAACTGGCTTTCCTGATCGGCAACGGCGTCTATAGCGGCCATTCAGCCTACGGCATCATGATGGACAACTACAGTAAAGTTTTCGGATATTATCTTTCCGACATCGGTATCATCGGGGAATTTATCCTGTACGGCGTCATTTTTGTGGTGGCTGAACTGATCATTCTGATTAAAATTGTCTTTACCCGTTTTCCGGAAGAATTTGACTTTATTCGGTATACCGTATACTCCATGTTTTTTTCTCTTTTTGTCAGTGCGGGAGCATTCGGCAGATCAGAGGGGATTATTATGATGTGCCTTTTGCTGTACCTCGTGGATGTCTCAAAATGGATGAAAAGCCGCGTTCCCGTCACAACAGTCCCGCCTGAACCTGTCAGCGAAACGCCTGCATTGCTGAGATGACGGCAGGCAGGCCCATGCATTGCGCCGGTCCGTTTTTAACTCCAAAAAGGATGAATATCCTCCGAAAATTCAAAAAATACCTGTTCATCATCCGGCAGTCACGAAGACAGGAAGGGGAAAACATTTCCCCGGGTTCCTTATTGCTGAGGATCCTGCACTGGATGGTGAAACGCCATGGCACCGTGATGGATTTTTTTATCATGGGATTTCACAAAAAGGGCAAAGAACCCGGTGATTACATATCCGACAGGGAGTTCCTGTCCATTCACGAAAAGCTCAATCCGCGCTATTATTTATCGATTCTCGAAGACAAATACGTTTTCGACAGGTTCCTGAGCAGCTTCGGATTTCCCCTGGCCGAAATGACCGGACTGCTCGAAAACGGCTTCATAACCTGGATCCCGGGCAGGGAAAAGGAACCCGTTGAAAATCTGCTTCATTACAACCTCGATTGTTACTGCAAGCATCATACGGGATGGGGTGGCAGTAAAGTGCATCACCTGGTGGTAAAAGACGGTAACCTCATGGTCAATCGAAAGGAGAATACGATGGAAGCATTGAAGTCCATAACGGAAAACGGAATATACGTGCTGCAAAAAACCCTTGTCCAGCACCCCGAGATGAACCGGCTGAATCCTTCCTGCGTAAATACGTTAAGGATCATAACCATACATGACGGCAAAACCGTTCACAAGCATGCGGGCTTCATCCGTATCGGGATCGGGGGCAGCCACGTGGACAACATTTCTTCAGGCAATATAGCCTGTGGCATACGCGAAGACGGAACCTTGTTCGATGAGGCATCAGATGTTTATCTGACGAAGGTCGGGCTGAAGCGTCATCCCGATACCGGCGTGGTTTTTGGCTCCTTTACGGTGCCTTACTTCAGGGAAGCCGTTAACCTGGCCCTCGACATGCATAAGGCCTTTCACTGTTTCTTTATCATCGGCTGGGACATAGCCATTACATCCTCCGGTCCCGTTGTCATTGAAGGAAACCCGGTTGCCACACTCAGCCTGGAACAGGCTATTGTGGGAGGTGTCAGAAAAGAATTCTGCCGGATGGCGCAGGAATACCGGGAAAACAGGAAACTGACCCTCCGGTAACAGAATGATTTTTGCAGGCTGACCCGGGTAACTCAATCCGGTTTTTATGATGGTTTCATTTTCGGATCATAATACGCGTATCCTTATTTTCCACTGATCAAACAAAAGTGGTGGTTAGTCAAAAAGCTCGCAAATAAAGAGCAAATCATACGTTTTTTTGAAGCCGGCTGAGTATTTTTGTGACAGCATTGTTATTCGTTAATAAGCCTGAAATGACAAAGACCAAAAAAAGAAAAAAGGACAAAAGTGTGGCCTTTGCGATACTGGATATCGTAATTACCATTTTTTCCTATTTTCTGGCGTATTTTCTTACCAATCTTTTTAACTGGCAATATTTTAACTTTACCAAGGATTATATCATCATGCTGATGCTGATAATCCCCACCTGGATCGTGATGCTGCAAACCCTTAACCTCACCCAGGTTCCGCGCACCAGGTCTTACGGTTCCATCTTTTTTAATTTTTTGAATTTCAGCTCCATCGGATTCGCCCTGATGTTTTTGTATAAACATATCTTCGGTCTTACTTCCTTCAGCCATTATATCATCATTACCTTCAGTGTTATCAATCTTTTTTCCCTGTATGGCTTCAGGCTGCTTACCTATAAAGTGTTTAAATATTTCAGGGCCAACGGCCATAACATTTATAACGTGATCATCTTTGCAGATGATGACTCGGAAAAAATTATCGCTCCCATGCTGGAGCATAAGGAATGGGGATACAGGATCCTGATGATCATCACCGACTCTTTGAATATCCGCAGGAAATACGGCGAAACGATAAGGATATACCCCGACAAGATCAACATCAAGAATATCCTCGATATCGATATCATCGACGAAGTTTTCTATTGCAAGCGCTCGCTCGACAGCGAAAAGATACAAACCCTCATTGACGTCTGCGAGGAGATCGGGGTGACCCTGCGCGTGCAGTCCGATGCTACAAAGGTTAATAAAGGCAAAGGACAGGTCACTCATTTTGAAGAAATTCCCTTCCTTACCTTTATGAGTTCGCCCAGGCACTCCCTGGCGGTGGCATGGAAATCCTTCAGCGAATTCTGGATGGCCCTCGTCATCATTTTCATCCTTTCCCCCATCATGCTGGTGGTTGCCATGCTCATCAAGCTCACATCAAAGGGCCCTGTTATATTTAAACAGGAAAGGGTCGG
>CAYMJH010000117.1:0-11597 GCA_964390385.1 uncultured Bacteroidales bacterium
TACTTTAACCTTAACCTCCTGGGTATAAACGGTGAAGCTTGAATTGCCGTCCCTGGAAACATCAAAATAGGCTTCTCCTTCCAGTAAAACGCTTCTTTCCTTGCTTTTAAAATTCACCGGGTAAACCAGCCGCGATTCTGAATTGATCCATACTTTGGTTCCGTCAGCGAGGATCAGCTGGGATTTCTCCCCGGAAGGGACGATCAGTTCGAGCTGCCTCGCCTGGTAATCAGAAAACCTGAAGAAACCGGACCTGACAAGCAGGGCTGACAGGGCGACCAGTATCAGGGCAACGGCTGCAATACGCAAAACCAGGGGAACAACACTGCGTCCGTTTGATCTCTCATCGGTCCTTATCCTTGCCAACAGCCTGGCGGCCTGCTTCTTTTTCAGTTCATCGGAGTACTTGATCTTTTTATGTGAAGTCAGGATCTGACTGATCAATGCGGCTTTCTCCAATTCATGCCTGGATCCGTTCTCTTTTCCTCCCTCTGTTTTCCCTAAGAATTCCGTTCCGGAAAGCCTGCTCTGAATAAAACCGGCGTAATCGGGTTGCAGCAATATCTTATCAAACGTTATAAAATCCTTATCTCCTTTTTTCTTTTCCATTATCAGCTATTTCCGGTCATTTTAATATAGACGGTGGAAAACCGGTTTTATACTCAATTTCGCAATAAAAAATGAAGAATAGGGACAAGGGACAAGGGACAAGGGACAAGGGACAAGTTGTGTGGGTAATGGGTATTGCGTATTGGGATTTGGATATTGGGATTTGGGTATCGGGATTTGGGATGTGAAACGGGAATGTTCCCCTCCTGTGGAGGGGTTAGGGGTGGGTTGTTTCAGGCATTATCAGCATTAGTCAATCACCCAATCACCCAATCACCAAATATTATCCCCCAACTCCCGCATCGCCAGCAATCCCCTGTGTATGGCGTTCCTGACAGACTGAACGGTGATGTCCATGATCCCGGCAATGCTGTTGAAATCATAGCCTTTGAAGAACCTGAGGTAAATGGCTTCACGCTGACTTACGGTCAGCTGGTTGAGGGTATGGATAAGCTTTTCCCTGGTTTCCTGGTTTAGTTGTTCGGTGATCAGAAAATCTTCGTGTGAGAACTGAACTTCGAAGAGGTCCTCGGGGAGACTTTCACAGTTAATGAAGCGGTTTTTCCAGCTCAGGTTATCATAAATGTGATGGCGGAGTGCCTTTAAAAGATAACCTTTTATGTGGCCAATCCCGTTAAGGTTATTGCGGTTCTTCCAGAGTTTGAAGAACATATCCTGCAGGCTGTCCTCAATGATTTCAGTGTTGCGCGTCAGTTTATGGCCGAAACTGAATAATTCATCAAAGTAGGTCCGGAAGATCAGCTCCAAGGCTTCTTTATCCCCTTTTATAAATCTGTTCCAAAGGATCTGTTGTTCCATGGCCTGTTTTAACGGATCAATACCTAAAAATACGCAAAAAAACAATGAAAAAAGCATATCTGAGGCTAAAACATGATATCGTACAGGGCAAAAACCAAACAAAACCGTTGGTTATGAACCGGTGAACGGAATGTCAAATCAGAAAAAACAGAAATCCTGATCCATGAAAAACCCTGACGGGAAATCCGGTCTCCTGTCAGGGTCATTTGTCATATCAGGCAGCCTTTGTGCTGCTGCATTCAATATCTGAGGAGGCGGCCTGAACCCACTCCCTTTTCATTTCCCAGGCGCACAACATAGGTTCCTGGCGGGAGATCTTTCAGGTCAAGGATAAGGATATCTCCTTCCACCCTGGGGTAATAATCTGTATATACGATCTGTCCCGAAACATTTAGGATTTCAAGGGTGCAACGGTCAGATAATTCCCGGGGGATCTCAAGGGTTACAAAGCCTGTAAAAGGATTTGGGTAGCTTTTGATGGCCTGTTCCGGATCCCCGGAGATAACTTCAGGAAGAGCATTCCTGATACCGGTGGCAAAATAGACCGACCAGGCACCGCCTGTGAACATGTTGTTCGTACTGCCGTCGGTTGATATTCCGCCCTCGTCGTTTATGTCGATATTAACATAATTGACTGAATAATTGTCTTCCCCCCAGGCCGAAGTGAAGGCAACGCGGGAGTCATACTTGTTGAAAGAAGGCCAGCCGAGATCATTGTTTTCAACGATGGTAATGACTTCATTGGTCTCAATATTGCAGCCGAGAACGGCATAAACATCTTCCTCCACATCGAAATAGTCAAACGCCAGCACTTGGGGTGAATTCTTGGAAAATGAAGGATTTCCGATGCTGACGCCTTCGGGTATGCTCGAAAAGAGTTTGTAGATGGTGCCGTCTCCGAAATCATTGGCTGCCTTGTCCCATACCCTGATGAAATTCACATCCCAGTATTCAATGTCTGTGCCGTCGCTGTTCCGTAATATATTATAGGCATCGTAAACCAGGAATTCGCCGCTGACATCAAACTCCAGGGCATCCGCATAAATAACACCTGCAGCCGTCAGACCTTCAAGGTAGGTGGGATTATACAGGGTGAAATAGGCCCATCGCTCCGACACGTAGTCGTAAACCCATATGGTGGTGTCGGCATAAGCCGTGACGGCTCCTACCCGGTTCCCGTCTTTTGAAAGTACCACGTTGCCCCAGATATGTTCATCCTGGATGGTGGTTTCTTCCGTCTGGTATGCCGGCGAAACAATGATGGAATGAAGGGTGCTGTCACCTGCCACAAAAACGGCTTCCAGACCATTATCCTGTACGCTGGGACGGCTGGCAAGCGGCGTTGCGGATAAGGGTTCGAAGTTGAGATCCATGTCTGACCTGTAAAGTGTGTATTCCCCGGGATCGGTATTCATCAGCAGCAGATATTCCTCGCCCGGATTTTCCGGCAGGGTAGTGATGACTTCATTTCCATTTCCGTCTGTTATTCCAACCGCATCAAATGCGATGCCTGCCTGCGTAACTTCATCCGATCCTGCCCCGTGAATATCGGTGGCGGACTGTATAACGGCCAGCCTCAGGTCAATAAACTGGGATGATTTGGTAAGGTAGTCGGTCAATGCCTTGTAATATATAGCGGCGGCCTTTTCCCTGCCAATGGCTGTGGCAAGCCTGTAAAACACATTATTCGGGATGCCGCTGTTGATATGAACCCCGTTATTGTCCTGGGAGCCGGTATATTTTTCATTCATATGGCCGGGCTGGTAACCCCGGTCATTCAGATCCGATCCTCCGTTGTGAGGGTCGGACATGGAGCGCAGGGCACCCGACGGAAAAGCCTGGGTCAGCACCACATCCTCGCCGATGAGCCAGTCTTCATCATCCATCATCGATCCGAAAATGTCCGCAAAGGATTCATTGATAGCGCCTGATTCTCCGTCATATTCCAGGTTGGCAGTATTCTCGATGACGCCATGGGTCATCTCATGACCGGCCACATCCAGTCCCCCGGCCAGAGGCTTGAATGCCACATCACCGTTCCCGTAGCACATAAACCTTCCGTTCCAGAACGCATTGTCCAGATCTTCCCCGGTCTCCATATCAGGAACGTTTATAATGGATATTATGGTTCCCCCGTTGCCGTCAATCGAATTGCGACCGAATTGCTGACGGTAATATTCATAGGCAACGCCTGCATTATAATGGGCAGAAACCGCAGTGGGATTGTTCCAGCTGTTATTGGTGTTAATAACATGCTGAAAAGACTGATTCTCGCCGTAGGTATTGTCCATATCGATGGTCAGGATGCCTCCTGCCGGCTGATCGGGGAGATTCGACTGCATGGCACTGTACATGGGACGGCTGGCATCCAGCAGATAGTAATAACTGCCCAGCTGGTAGGTGTTGATGGTGCGGGTTACATTGTTAAGGTCTTTTGCTGAGGCAGTTTTAGGGCCGTCAACATGACAGGTATTCTCAAAATAATGGATGATATCGCCGCCGGAGGCATCAACGAAGTACTCCCAGCGGTGGTGATCCCGGGAAAAGAGCACAACATGGTAAACCAGCCTGAAAGCGGGAAACAATCCTTTTTTATGGAATAAGGTAAGGGTTGCCTCGGGCTTGAGCCGGTCTGCCACGATAGCGAATGCCGGAAGGGGAACAGGTTTTTCATTTCCCCGGTTCAGGTGAAGTCCGGCCTTCTCAATGGCGTCAGCCGGTGAAATTACAGGCGTGGTGGCGATGCCATCCGGGACTTTCACATATCTTCCGTTGAATAATTCTCCTGATCCCTGTTCATCCAGATGAACCACAACATCTGCACCGTATACGGGTACTCCTTTATATACCTGGTCCAGCCTTATATGGGTTTTGGCAAACCGGTCGGAGCTGATATTTCTTATGGCAAACTGCTCTTCGGGAGCATGCATCCTGAGCAACGGCTTCAGCTCATTCAGGTATGCATAGCAGCGTTCGGAAACGGTTTGTTTCAGGGTTGATTTTGTTTTCACTTCAGTTGCCGGCGTGGTCTGAATGAATACAGGCAAGCCGGTTTCCGTCGAATGGACAATCCTTTTGGTTGATTTGTCCGGCGGTTCCAGCGGTACATGAGCATTCCTCCCAAGGATTGTCTGCAGCTGAGAGCCTGCCGAAGGAAGCGCACGGGTCGATTTGAGGGATGAATGAGGACCGTCAATTCTTGTGGCATCCGGGGAAGGTTTGGGATTCATGGTCCCGGTCTTTTTCTTGGCGTCAAAAGTACCTTGCGCCATGCTCGTCACGGGAATTCCTGCAAGGAGCGAAATCGCCAAAATACAAAGGACAAAATGTGTTTTCATAATGGTTGGGAATAAATTATTCAACAGGCTTTTTGAGTGTTTTATAGGTTGTTTCGGAAAGCCTGCTCATCGTGTTTTTATAAAGGGTTCTGATGGCTTCGTTTACGGTAAAACCAGGCTCTCCCCATGTATATTCAATCGTGCCCATATCATCCGCTTGCCGGATAAAATAATACACATTTCCCGGATGATGAAAAGCGCTGTCGCTGATACTGTTCACCTCTTCAAAGAGTTTTCTGGCTTCCGACCTTTTGATTTTTCCGGCCAGCGTATACCGGATCTCCGCCAGCCCCGAGCCTTTATATATTTTGCCGCGGGGTGTTATTTTATATTGCAGTACATCACCGGTAAACCCCCCGCCTTTTCCGAAGACCAGGTAATCAGACTGGGCACAGGCCTGAAAGGATAGCAGGAACACTGAAGAAGCAAGAAACAGCAATGATCTCATGGTTTTCAACATGGTTTATCAGGGTAAGCTGTTGCAGTTTCGGTTATCCCATAAACAGCAAAGTTTCCCTTTTGTTTATATTCCATCATAAATTTAATGAATTTGTTCAGCATAATTATTTTTTCGGCAGATATTATATATTTGTGCCTGAAGAGTCGACGGTCAACAGTCAACAGTCGACAGACAACAGTCGACGGTCGACGGTCGACAGTCGACAGACAACAGACAACAGACAACAGTGACATGTCAATAAACCGCTGGTTTTATTTATTAAAAAGGTTTTTTTGTCTTGTTCCCTGGTTCTTGGCTCTTGGTTCTTGGTCTTTAATTCTAACTTCTAACTTCTAACTTCTAACTTCTAAATTCTAACATAAGGTATGGACCCACAGGCACAAACACTGAACGATCTGATCCGGCAGCAGCATCCTGCAATTCTTGCCATGTTGTCCGAAAGGGGCAGGAACATCTTTTTTCCCAAGCTGGGCATTCTTTCGCAGTCAGCCCAGGCAAAAGGCAAGAATATCAATGCATCCATCGGGGAAGCGGTGGAAGATGACGGCACTTCCATGCACCTGCCGGCCTTTGATGCTTTATTAAACCTGCCGGTCAACAGCATTTTCCCCTATGCTCCCAGTTATGGAAAAAAAGAGTTGAGGGATACCTGGAAAGCTTTCCTGGTGAAGAAGAACCCTTCCCTGAAGGACAGGACGCTCAGCACACCGGTTGCTACCTGCGGAGTGACGCACGGCATCAGCATGGCAGGCTATATGTTTGCCGATCCGGGCGATGCGGTGGTCCTTTCTGATCTGTACTGGGAAAACTACAGCCTCATCCTGGAGAACGGATATGGGGCAAAGATCAAAACGTTTGAGCTTTTCGGCAATGGCGGATTCAATGTCCGCTCATTCTCTGAAACCCTTTTGTCAGTGAAGCAGGAGAAGATCATTGTGTTGCTGAATTTTCCCAACAATCCTGCCGGCTATACCCCTCTTGCCGGGGAGGTTGAGCCTATGGTGGAGGAGATAAGGAAACTGGCCGTTGCCGGGAAAAAGGTGGTGGTGTTGATAGACGATGCTTATTTCGGATTGGTATATGAAGATAATGTTTACCGCGAATCTGTTTTCACCCGTTTTGCAGGCCTTCATGAAAATGTGCTGGCGGTGAAACTTGACGGTCCGACCAAGGAAGACTATGTATGGGGTTTCCGCGTTGGTTTTATCACCTACGGTACGAAAAACGGAACACCGGAATTATACGAGGCACTGGAAAACAAAACGGCCGGGGCCATCCGGGGCAACATTTCCAATATCAGCCACCTTACGCAATCTCTGCTGCAGGCGGTGTATGCCCATGAAGGCTATGAATCAGCCAAGCATCAGAAATATAATACTTTGAAGAAGAGATATACCTTGCTGAAGGAGACAGTTTTTAAGCCGCAATATCTGGAATACCTGGAACCGCTGCCGTTTAATTCGGGGTATTTCATGTGCCTGAAACTGCGCAAGGGACTCAGTGCAGAAAAGATAAGGCTGCATTTGCTGGAGCATTACAGCACCGGCGTCATCGTATTCGGAAACGTCATCCGCCTGGCTTTTTCCGCTGTGCCGCAGGCTAAAATACCGGAATTGATCGACAATCTTTACCGGGCCTGCGTGGATCTGGATAAGTAGGGACGAGGGACAGGTAAAAACAGTAACCGGTAATCAGTAATCAGTTAATTACCGATTACCAATTACCGATTACCGACTACCGGTTACCGGTTACCGATTACCGTTTACCTCCCTACACAATCCCCTGCGCCAGCATCGCATTGGCGACCTTGATAAATCCGCCGATATTGGCACCGTTGACATAATTGATGAAACCCGATTTTGTTTTTCCGTATTTCACGCAGGTTTCATGAATGTTGATCATGATCTGGTGCAGTTTTTCATCCACTTCTTCACGGCTCCAGGGCAGGCGCATGGAGTTTTGCGTCATTTCAAGTCCCGATACGGCCACCCCTCCTGCATTGGCTGCTTTCCCGGGACCGTAAAGGATCTCGTTTTTAATGAATATCTCCACTGCTTCGGGGGTGGAAGGCATATTGGCGCCTTCGGAAACGGAAATGCATCCGTTTTTACAGAGTGTTTTGGCATCCTCTTCGGTGATCTCATTCTGGGTGGCACAGGGGAAAGCCATATCGCATTTTACGCCCCAGGGCCGCTGGCCTTCAACATATTTTGCACCGTATTTTTCGGCATATTCCTTGATCCTGCCGCGCCTGATATTTTTCAGGTCCAGCACATAAGCCAGTTTTTCAGTGGTTATACCGGCTTCATCATAGATGTATCCTGAAGAATCAGATAATGTCACTACCTTTGCGCCGAGGCTTATAAGCTTTTCAACCGCATACTGGGCTACGTTGCCGGATCCTGAAACAGCGGCAATTTTGCCTTTCATCTTTTCTTTCCGCGTCTTAAGCATTTCCTCGGCAAAGTATACGCAGCCGTATCCGGTAGCCTCGGGACGGATCAGACTTCCGCCCCATTCGATGCCTTTTCCGGTGAGAACGCCGGTGAATTCATTGCGCAGCCTTTTATACTGGCCGAACATATAACCGATCTCCCTGCCTCCGACTCCGATGTCTCCGGCCGGAACGTCGGTGTCGGCGCCGATATGACGCTGCAGCTCGGTCATGAAGCTCTGGCAGAAACGCATCACCTCCTGGTCTGATTTTCCCTTCGGATCGAAATCCGAACCGCCTTTCCCGCCGCCCATGGGCAGGGTGGTGAGACTGTTTTTAAACACCTGCTCAAAAGCCAGGAACTTCAGAATGCCGAGGTTCACGGTGGGGTGGAAACGGATGCCTCCTTTGTAAGGACCGATGGCACTGTTCATCTCAATGCGGTATCCTTTGTTGATGTGGATCTCTCCGTTATCATCCACCCAGGGAACGCGGAACAGGATTGTTCTTTCGGGTTCCGTCATCCTTTCGAGGATCTTGGCATATTTATACTTCGGATTTTCTTCGACTACGGGCATCAGAGATTCAACAACCTCTTTGACGGCCTGGTGAAATTCTGATTCGCCCGGATTTCTGGCAATGACCTTCGCCATGAATTCGTTTACTTTGACATCCAATAAATCGCTCATAGTATTGTGTTTTTTAAAGATTTCCGGGTTAAAAATATAAACTTTTAAAGCAGGTGATGTATACCGGAACTGCATTTCAGTAAGGTACTTATCAAATTACGTGTTTCACGTAATATTTGGTGATTGGTGATTGGTGATTGGTGATTGGTGATTGGTGATTGGTGATTGGAGATATAATAATTTTGAGAGTGTGGGTTTAGGGATGGGGTGTCTGGAAGTCTATGATTCATTGAGTTATGAGATCGTAAAGTCATGAATTATTGTTCAGCAATAACAGCAAAATATCGTAGTCAAAATAAATACTTATTCACCAGACCCTATATACAATTGTCAATTTGCTAATGTTTTTAGGAGAACTTTCATGATGAACTTTCATCAGGATGAATGAATACGGGTAAATTTCATAAACAATGGCATATAAATTAGCAGTGCTATCATCGAAAAGATGAGTCCGCCAATGGTGCCTGCTGCAAAAGCAAACCAGAACACCTCATGCTGGCCGCCCCACACAAACGGAATGAGGCCGATGATGGTTGACAACACCGTTAACACCACCGGAATTATTTTTTGATTATAGGCCTTCATGTATAGGTTGCGCAAATCTTTGCCCGGATGCTTTCGCCTGAGGTTATTGTAATCGTTAATGATAAAGATTCCCGAATTCACCACAATGCCGCAAAGCAGGATGAATGAAGCAAACCCGCCCTGGTCGAAATTAAATCCTAAAAGATAAAAAGTAAGGAATACACCCACAAAGGCCAGCGGTATCAATGCCATTATGGCCAGTGGCTGTAAAAGCGATTCGAGTAAAATGGCACAGATCAGGAAAATAATAAGTAATACCATAAAAATAAGATAATACTGGGCAGGATCGTCGGGAGACCACCGTGAATACTGCTGGTCACCAATCTTATATCCTAACGGCAACAACGATGCAGTTTCCTCGATGTTCCTGTCCATTACCCGCCTTGCCAGTTCATTAGGGCCAATGAAATCAAATGCAACAACCAGCCGGTATTGCTGGTTGTTCCGGTAAATGTCATTACCCATGCGACGTTTGCTGATGCTGCCAAACGAAAGCAATTTGGCGGTTTTGTCATCTGCTGCAACTGGGCCGTTTTGTACCCACCAGGTATTGTAACGGTCGTAATCCGCGGATGTAAGCACCACCGGAACAGCGCCATTCTCATCGTGCACAGGGTTCAACTGCTGCCGGTAAAGCCTTCCCTGCAAAAAGCCGTAATAATCGTTAAGCGTAATATTGTTCAGGGCAAGCATACGCGGATCGAACTCCATGTAAAACTCATTCAGCACAGAGGATCCCCATTCGTCCCTGCCGGTGATTTCAATTTTCCCAACCCTTTGGTTCATGCGCAACCGGTCAGTCAAATCCTGGGCATAAGCATAAAGCTGATCGTAATTAAAACCTTCCAGCACAATCCGGTTCCAAAGGTAACCCGAGCCCAGGGCGTTGCTGAACCCCTGTCCCACGCCGTAAATCGACCAGTCGACTCCGCCCAGACCAATGGCCTGCGAAGTCAGCAACTCCTTCAGATAAAACGGAAAGGCTCCTCTTTCATATTCCGGTTTGAAATGAATAACTATTGAACCGTTGCGATAATTGTATACTGAAGTCTGAAATAGTTGAACTTCATCGTGCCGGCTGATATAGTTTTCCATTTTCAGCATGGCTTCATTCAGCTGTTGCACGGTACATCCTTCGGGCATGCTACCCCTGACATAAAGTGCTGTACGCTGCGGTTCGTTGTAAAAAGAACTGTTGTACACATGCTGTGAAAATAACCGCAGTGATCCTCCCAATGCTTTTTCTGCTATGGGCATGATTTTGTTTTTCACCAGGCCATTCTCCAGGATTTTATTGTAAGCCTCCGCAAAGCGATTTTCTTTCTCCATTTTATCAGGCAGCCAATGCACCGGAATTCCAAAACCCAGTATTAGCAATACAACAAATGCCCATCGGAATCTGCGTATAAATTGTATGACCTTATCATAGGCCAGGTTAAACCGCAACACCCTTCGTTTCCTGCGAATGAAAAGGCGGGTGACTCTCTCCCGTAAAGGCATCTTTTCCATCATCGAAGGGATAAACCACAATGCCACTGCCATGGATACGGCCAGATTCACAATCATCACCCAGGCAAAATCAGTCAGGTTAATCCTTTGCTTCTCCTCAAGGAAGAATATCATGCAAAGCGACCCTATGGTAGTAAGGGTAGCTGCCAGTATGGCCAGGAAAACCGACTTATTCCTGTGATACCGGTAATGATCGATCATCACAATGCTATTGGTGACAATGATTCCAAACGAAACACTGATACCTGCCAGGGAATATAAGTGTATCTCCAGTTTCAGGATGTAGTAGAAAATTACTGCGATAATGAGGTTTGCAAAAAGGCTGAAAGCAATCAGCAACAGGTACCGCCATTTCCGGCTAACTGCAAGCACAAAAGCCAGCAACACCAGCAATGAGGCCAGCATGCGCCAGCCTATGGTCTGTAATTCCTTTGCCAAATAGGTTGTGGAATCATTTGATAGCAATATGCTGTATCCCTGCGGCAGATCTGCACGGAGCCTGTCGGCTGCCATCCGCACGTTTTTGCTTACCTTCAGGGTATTGGCACTTTCTTCGGCATACACTACCATGAATATAGCATTCAGTCCGTTGATCCTGTAATAATTCGATGGCGGCTGTTCCTTATAACGCACACTGGCTATATCTCCCAGGTGAACAATTCGGTTTCCCGAATGGGCAACCGGAATGTCATTCCACGATTTCACTGATGCCCCTTGGTGCTGAAGTATAACCCTTATCTCGCCGTTACGACTCTTTGCCGTGTAGCCTTCTCCGAATCCAACAACATCATGCCTGAAATAGCTGTTGATGGCAGCAGCCACATCATCGATATCGATATGCAATAGCTGAAGCCTGACAGGATCGTAGGTGATTACCCATTCAAAAACCGTTGCCCCGTATACCGACACGTCATTTACCCCTTTGATGGCGGCCAGTTTCGGAACAAGGTTGTTTTCGGCGTACTGCTTTATGTGAAACGGACTTGAGCTGGCATTCAGCGTATAGGTAAGCACTGAAGACCTTCGTGTACCACCTGAGCTAACCGACAACTGCGGGTATGATACCTGATCGGGAAGGTTGTCATAAACCCTGCGGATAAGGGTAGACAAATCAAAGCGAACGGCATCCATGCTGACATTTTTCTTGAATGTCA
>CAYMJH010000118.1:0-10989 GCA_964390385.1 uncultured Bacteroidales bacterium
TCAGTCTTAGTCAAGTATATCCCAAAACTCCGTCCAACAATATTTCTCGTTTTTCACTTTTCACTTTTCACTTGTCTCTCCTTACCCCTGTCTAATCCTATCATCCTTAGAATCCTACAAATCCTAGTTCAGACATCCTAGTTCAGACATCCTAATTCACACGCATTCCCCTCTTCCAAATCCCATCCGGCATCATACACCCCTGGTTATACAAAATCTCCCGGTAGTCAGCGCAGGGGAAAGTGATGAAATCTCCCTGCATTCCCGGTCTTACGATTCCCCTGTCAGTGAGCCCAAGCGCTGTGGCGGCCCTGCAGGTAATGGCAGCCAGGGTCTCGGCCATGGTCAGTTTTTCGTATGTGCCAAGAATACTTGCGGCTGCCAGCAGGTTTCCCATGGGGGCGGAACCCGGATTCCAGTCCGATGCAATGGCCAGCATTGCCCCTGCATCCAGCAGTTTCCGGGCAGGGGCGAAATGGACGCCCAGTCCCAGTGAAGCCCCCGGCAGGGCAACGGCAACCACGTGGCTTTTGGCCAGCAGCTTTATCTCCTCGTCCGTTGAGGCTTCCAGGTGATCGGCGCTCAGGGCTCCCAGTGCAACGGCAACGGCAACGCCGCCGCGGCTGAACTGGTCGGCATGCACCGCTACCTCAAAACCAAGCTTCTTCGCTTCTCCCAGGTAAAAGCGTGCATCATCGGCGGTAAAGGCACCTTCGTCTATGTAGATGTCGACCCGCTTGCTCAGGTTCCTATCCTTCACCACCGGCAAAAGATCATGGATCATCTGCCGGAGATAATCGCGGGAGGATCCGTTAAAATCATGGGGTTTGATATGGGCGGCAAGGCAGGTTGGAATGAGTTCATTCTCTGCCTTCTCACCGGCCTGCCGAATGTATTCAAGCATCTTCAATTCGTTTGGAACATCGAGCCCGTACCCGCTCTTGACCTCTAAAGTGGTGATGCCCCGTTTCAGCATCTGCTCAGCCCGCATCACCATCAGCTCGGTCAGATCCTCTGCTGAGGCCTCCCTGGTTTTGGTAACGGTGCTCCAGATTCCGCCACCGGCTTTGGCAATGTCGAGGTATGTCTTCCCGGACAGCCGCATGGCATAATCCCCGGCCCGCGAACCGGCCCAGCAGATATGGGTGTGGGCGTCGACCAGTCCGGGTATGGCAACGGCAGGAGTATCGATCTCTTCCAGCGATTCGAGGGAATTGTAATGCAGGGCAAGCAGGGCTTTGAATTTTCCGGTTTCCAGGATATTGCCTTTTACCAGGATCCCTGCATCGGTGATGACCTCAAGCTTGTCATCGCCGAGGGGACCTTTTCCCGGAAGGCCATCCAGCGTAAGCAGCTGGCTGAAAGGACCGATGAGTTTAAGCTCCTGCATAATTTTAATCAGCTTGTCAACGTACTAGGATACCCCCTCTCGTATGGAGGTAAATTTATAAAACAATTTGTTTATAATTCAGTTTCAGCTCTCCGAAGTTAACCAACAATACAAGTCTGTTGTTTGATACCCTGAGATAATTGATTGCCTGGGCAATGAATTCATCTGCAATTTCATTAATTGCCTTTACTTCAAGAATGATTTTATCAAACACCACAAAGTCAGCATAAAATTTATGGGGTAAAATGGTTCCCTTGTAATTTACATCAAATTTTTTTTCCCGTGAACAGGGGATGCCTTTTTTATAAAACTCGTATTCAAGGGCATCTTTATAGACAATTTCAAGAAATCCGGGCCCCAGATTATTATGAACTTCCATGCAGACGCCAATGATTTGATAGCTTTCTTTTTTAAAAGTCAGGTTAGCCATATTATGTATAAAAACTTGATTTCGAATAACGCGGTTAAAACACTGAGATAGGAAGAATTTAGCCACGAATGAAGATAAAAGAAATACAGGCCACGAATGCACGAATGAATATGGACACGAATTTGCCTTGCAGGCAAGGCGGGGAATTAATTTAGCCACGAATGCACGAATGGAGAATAAAAGAAAAAAGGCCACGAATGCACGAATAAAGAATAAAAGAAAATACCAAAAGTGCATGAAAGAGGAACATGGGAATTTTGCTACCTATGCACAAACTGAAAGCAAAATATTGCACCTGGTTCAATACCTTGCCTGCAAGGCAGATTTATATTCATATTCATTCGTGCATTCGTGGCAATAATATTTTACTCTTCATTCGTGCATTCGTAGCCACATTATCTTCTTCTTCTTTATTCTTGCATTCAATTTAGAATCATTCCAAATTTAATCCCCCTCTTGACTCGTATTGTATTTTTTTTTTTTTTTGTATGTATAATAATGCAAAACGTTTGGTGGAAGAATTGATTATTGGTATTGCCTTGGATTGATAGGTTATGTGGAATAGATAAGGCTCTGCCAAAGAATTGCGGGATTTTAACAATGCGATGAAACGCATGCATATTTTGTCACATGAGAATATATGTATTGCTACATGTTTTTATATTTTTTTCAAAGCTGGTATAATGCTTAAATTTATTGATATGCCAAGTATTAATTCCGTTCAATAGTTTTCTGAAAAGAACAAATATTTTTATTAAAATCATTAATTTATGAAAAATTTTTTAATAATGTTTGTGGCATTTGCATTCTTGGATTTATGCACTGCACAGGTAAACATGAATTCATCCGGGAATGTTTGTATAGGAACAGGTTCAGCCGGGGGTTATAAGCTATTTATACGCAGCACACCTAGTGCGGGTTCATATTTTATCGGACCCATAAAGATAAATCCGCTGAATAATAGCAATATTATCAGCATTTCAACCTGGGATGCAACACATCCGCAGATTGTTCCGAGTTATTCCAACAGAGGTTATGTTGGGACATCTTATTATCCTTTTTATCAGTTCTGGGCTCAATATAATACAATAAATCCTTCTGATGCCAGACAGAAAGAGAACATCAGAAATATCCCGAATGTATTGAATGGAGTGTTGCAATTGCAAGGTATCAAATATGACATAAAAAAAGAATTCGCCTATACCGACTCAATTGTTAAAGACTCAAAAGAAAAAGAAAGGCTTGAGGCAGAACGTAAAGACAAAATCGGTTTTATTGCCCAGGATGTTTATAAAATATTTCCTGAAGTGGTCGTTTATGACGATTCAACCGATATATATGGCATTGAATATGCCAGGATGGTACCTTTGCTGGTAGAAGCTATTAAAGAACAACAGGTACTTATTGAAAGCCTGCAGGCAGAAATAAAATCAGGCAGGCTCAAAAGTACTGCTCAATCTTCAGTTGATGAAGCTGAGGGCAACAATGTATGTCTTCTTTTTCAGAACATACCCAATCCTTTCAATAAAAGTACCCGGATTGAATATTATCTGACAGATAAAGTGCAGAATGCCGCTGTATATATTTATGATATGAATGGCACGCAACTGACAAGCATTCCTGTTCATCTTAAAGGATATGGCAATGTGATCATCTATGGAAGTGAACTGAAAGCCGGAATGTATATGTACTCGCTGATTGCCGACGGGCAACTGGTAAGTACAAAACAAATGGTTTTAACGGACTAGTCCACTTTAAAACTTTTTTAAGATGAAAACATTTGTAAAAAGAATATTATGGCTGCTTCCTGTAGTATTGTTGATATACAGTGAATCTCATTCCCAGGAAAATGCTTCGTTGTCGGATTATTTTCTTGAAACGATGCCTGCCAGTTTGAATAAAACAGATTTTGCCAATAAATATGAACTTGATTATGATGTTATCAAAAGCTTTTTCCCTGTTAGGATTGATCTCAATAAATTATTGAATGAAAACGAATTGGCCATTAAAATCAACAATGACATTATTCGTATTAAAAAGGATAAATTGATAAAACACGGATTATCCTCCTATGGTTTTTTCGGTCGGAGTGAAGGCAAGGATTTTAATAATGTGGTCATTACCACAAGAAAAGACAATGTTATTGGTTCTTTTTTTCTGGATTCAATAAAATATAGCATTACAACCTTTAAGGATGATGAATATTATCTTATGGAAGTTGTTGCCAGGTCTGCTAAGCTCGATGATGATTATATTTATGAAGAAACTGCTGAGGAGGTAATCAATAATAATGTAAAAATATCCGATAAACTGAGTACTATAGTAGATTCAGAAAACTTACAGGATTTAATAGCTGCAACAATGGCAATTAATAGCGTTAATGCATGCAATATGAGAATTCTTGTTCTGTATACTCCCGCAGCAGAAGCTGCGATGAGTGATATTCAGAATTCCATACAACATGCCATTAACTTGTCCAATCAATATATGGCAAATAGTCTTGTCAGTGAAACATGGGAGCTTGCTTATTCAGGACTTACAATTTATTATGAATATCCTGGTGATGGCAGAATCATTGATAGAAACAGATTTAGAAATAATGGGGATGGTTATATGGATGAAGTCCATAACTTAAGGGAAAAATTTTCTGCCGATGTTTGTGTATTGATTAGCAAATGTATGGAATCAGGTTCTTGTGGTGGTATTGCATACGCAATTGATGCAGCAACTCCAGCAAATGCATTTTGTTTGGTTCATAGCCAATACTTACAAATAGGTAATGATAACACTGTTTTTCCGCATGAAATTGGTCATTTATTAGCATGCAGACATGAAAATGATGTTTCAGCAACTCCATATGCATATGGACATGGTTATGCCATTCCTGGTACAAGTTATACAACAATCATGGCAACGATTCCTAATCATATCCCTCATTGGTCCAATCCGTATCGTGTATATGATTCTTATGAAACAGGTACCGCTAGTTGGAATGATTGTGCAAGAGTATTAAGAGATGAAATTCCGGAAAAAATTCATTTTTTACAGCCTGAAAATAATATTGTAATAACATCTGCAGACATAACTAATATGTCCTTCGGTGATGTTATATCTGAACAGGCAGCTACTTTGAGTGGTGTAACAATTTTTAACGGATCTATTTTAAAAATCCGATCCAATGAGGTAACCATCAATAATGGTTTTACAGCAGAGCTTGGTGCTGAATTGGAAATCATTAGTGAATCAGTTCTTGATTGTCCATAGACGAATCGGTGTGATAATTTAATAAATACTGCCATGAAAAAAGCCGTTTATATCGTCTCACTAATCTTCCTTGTATTCATATACAATACTTATGGGCAGGAATTCAGTTTTACAATGTCATTTATGGACGCTGTAGGAAATTCCGACACACTCATCTTTGGGTATGATAATGATGCGACTGATTCTGTGGATGCAGAATTCGGCGAAATTAACATAATCAATATGGCATTAGATTCATTATTAGATGTGAGGATAACAAATGAGTGGAAAGTTAGGACATGGTATACCCATCAGTATCAATCAAAATATCATTTAAAAAAGCAAGTTGTTAAAACTGATTGTATGAAATGGGCAGACCCCGTGAGCATTGATATAAAATGCAGTCACTGGCCGGTCACTGCTAAATGGGACAGCAATTTGTTCATAGAAGATCCATGCCGTGTGGGAAGTGTATTTACAAGTCTGCATCCCGGATTATGGTGGGATGTTGGTACTCCAAGTACATTATACCAATGTTTACTTTCCAAACATATTGAGGTTACATTCACTTCCAATGCTGATGAGTATTTCTATTCCGGGGATGTTGGTGAAGATTCTTATATAAACTCGGATCATGATACCATATCAGTTTTCTGGATAGCTTTAGGGACAACTGCTATTTATTCATATATTAATCAGGAGCCTTATCAAAACAGTATTATTTTATATCCGAATCCTTCGCATGACGATATAAGGTTAAACACCGGAAACAATATAACTGTTAGAGGTATTGAAGTTTTTGATCTGACAGGAAGAAAGCAGGATGTTGTTATTTATAATAATGAAATAGATGTTAGTAAACTGGTGAAGGGTTTTTATTGTTTAAAGATAATGGATACTGATAACAGGATTATAATTAAGAAATTTATAAAATATTGAGAGCCTTTGGGAGTGGGAAAACACCCCTGACCTCCCGATTTCATCGGGACAGGCTATCTCAGGAGGGGAAAAGAAGCGGTGATATCCCGGATATCGCATGATCCATCATAGCCCATCACAACCATCTGCTACAATCTGCGGTTCAGACATTTATACTTTAAGCCTCTTCTTCACGGCCATTGCCTCTTCATACCCTGCATCGGCATGCCTGAAGATGCCCATGGCCGGGTCGTTGTATAGCACCCTCCGCAGGCAGCGCTCCGCCCGGTCGGTGCCGTCGGCCACTACCACCATGCCGGCATGCTGTGAATAGCCTATTCCCACACCTCCGCCATGATGAAACGACACCCAGGTGGCTCCTCCAGAAGTGTTGGCCATGAGGTTGAGCAAAGGCCAGTCGGATATGGCGTCACTGCCATCCTTCATGCCCTCGGTCTCCCGGTTCGGCGAAGCCACCGAACCGCAATCGAGATGGTCGCGGCCGATAACGACCGGCGCTTTC
Source organism: uncultured Bacteroidales bacterium (assembly GCA_964390385.1). Lineage (GTDB taxonomy): Bacteria > Bacteroidota > Bacteroidia > Bacteroidales > UBA10428 > UBA5072. Next base: position 6,505 of record CAYMJH010000118.1, read on the forward strand.
ACCTTGCCCTTTCTTACAAGCTCATTGAAGATCAGTCCGGCCTTTTCCCTTTCTCCCATGCCCAGCCAGCAGATGCGGGCCGGAAGGCCTTGAAAAGCTACCTTTTCACGAGCTTCCTTCAGCCAGTGGATCAGGTGTGTGTTTTCCGGGAAGGCTTCCGTCAAAGCATTGTCAGTGGTGTAAATATCTTCGGGATCACCCGACAGGGCCACCCAACGGAAAGGCCCTTTCCCCTCGCAGAATAAGGGGCGGATGAATTCAGGCACAAATCCCTGGTAATCAAAAGCCCTTTTTTCTCCTCCCTGGCGGGCAAATTCGCGCAGGTTATTGCCATAGTCAAACACCCTGCTTCCCCCGGCTTTCATTTCGAGCATGAAACCTACATGGCGGGCCATGCTTTTCAGCGAACGGCGCCTGTATGCTACCGGATCACTTTTTCGCAGGGCGATGGCTTTTTCCAGCGTCAGCCCGGCCGGCACATAGCCGTTCAGCGGATCATGGGCCGAGGTCTGGTCGGTAAGGGCATCTGGAATTATATTGTCTTTCAGCAATTGTTCCAAAACATCTCCTATATTGCCCACAAGGCCTACCGATATGCCCTTGCCTTCCTGCTTTGAATGCAGTATTAGCGTCTTTGCATCTTCATAATCATAGGTCATCTTGTCAAGATACCGGGTGGCAAGCCTTTTCTCGATGCGCTTCGGATCCACATCCACGCCAAGAAAAGTATATCCGGCCATAGTGGCCGCCAGGGGCTGGGCCCCGCCCATTCCCCCCAGTCCTCCCGAGACCAGCAGCTTATGCCTTGTATCCCCGTTGAAATATTTCCGTCCGCATTCGGCAAAGGTCTCGTACGTTCCCTGCAATATCCCCTGCGTGCCGATATAGATCCAGCTTCCCGCCGTCATCTGGCCATACATGATCAGTCCCCTGCTCTTCAGCTCGTTAAAATGCTGCCAGTTGGCCCAGGCAGGCACCAGGTTGCTGTTGGCGATCAGCACGCGGGGCGCCTCGGCATGGGTTTTTACCACGCCCACCGGTTTCCCTGACTGGATCAGCAGGCTTTCTTCTTCACCCAGCTCCAGCAGGTACCGGATGATCTCCCGTACGGATTCCGGATTCCGGGCGGCCTGCCCCGTGCCGCCATAGACGATCAGCTCACCGGGATCTTCGGCAACTTCAGCGTTGAGGTTGTTCAGCAGCATGCGCAGGGGCGCCTCGGTCTGCCAGCTGCGGGCATGCAGCTGGTTACCAACTGGCGCTTTATAATGCGGATGCCGGGCATAGGCATCAATAAATTCCGAATACTTCATGATCTTCATTTTTAAAATCAATGCCCTCCTTTTCAGCCAATGCTGAGGTAAGACGGGTCAATTCTTTTCCCCTTACCAGGTCAATGGCCTTTTCGATATAATCTCCGAGGTAAACATCACGATCAATGTGGGGAATGACCGAACGCACATGATCATGGCAGGCATTTACGAGGGGACCGGATTTCAGGGGTTTTCTGAAATCAAATCCCTGCGCGGCGCAGAACAATTCAATACCCAGTATCTTTTCGAGGTTACCGGCGATCTGCAGGGCTTTCCTGGCGCTTATGGAGCCCATGCTCACATGGTCTTCCTGCCCCAGCGAGGTGGGGATGCTGTCGGCGCTGGCCGGGAAACAAAGGCTCTTGTTCTCGCTCACCAGGGCCGCCGTGGTATACTGAGGGATCATAAAACCGGAATTTAGTCCGGTCTCCTTCATCAGCAGCTTGGGAAGCCCTTCAATGGTATCCATCAGCGACAGGTATATGCGCCGGTCGGCGATATTGCCCAGTTCAGCCGCCGCCAGGCCGGCATAATCCAATGGCATTGCCAGCAGCTGCCCGTGGAAATTGCCGCCGCTCAGGGTTTTGTCTTTGCTGAAGATCAGCGGATTGTCAGTAACCGAATTGATCTCTGTTGTCACCAGTTCTTTCAGGTGCAGGTATGCATTGCGCGAGGCGCCATGCACCTGGGGTATGCAGCGGAGCGAATAGGGATCCTGCACGCGGCTGCAGTTACGGTGTGAATTAACAATTTCTGATTTTCCGATGAGGGTGCGCATGCGCTGTGCCACATAACGGCTGCCCAGGTATGGCCGAAGGGCATGGAGGTCATCGTCAAAGGTTTTTACTGAACCCAGCATGGCCTCGAGGTTCATGGCGGCTACAATATCGGCATTATCGAGGCAGCACTGGAAGACTTCGAGGAACCGTATGGCATGGGCAGCAATGAATTGTGTGCCGTTGATCAGGGCCAGTCCTTCCTTCGGTCCCAGGTCAAGTGGTTGCAGGGAATGATGCTGCAGCACCTCTCGGGCAGGCCTTATTTCATCTTTTACCTGCACTTTTCCCATACCGATCAGGGGCAGGAAAAGGTGGGCGAGGGGAGCGAGATCCCCTGAGGCGCCTACAGAACCTTGTGAAGGTACCACCGGGATGACATCCTGTTCAATATGCCAGAGGATGCGGTCCAATGTGGTTTCGGATATGCCCGAGAAACCATAGGCAAGAGAATGTATTTTGAGGATCAACATCAGCTTGCTGATGCAGGAGGGTATGGGATCGCCAACCCCCACGCTGTGACTTAACAACAGGTTATATTGAAGCTTTTTGGTGTCCTCTTCCGAAATGATCGTGGTGCAGAGGGGACCGAACCCGGTGTTGATACCATACACCACATCGTGGTGTTGAACAATGGATTTGATGATCGCACGGTTTTTGCGGATCATTTCGCGGACGGCAGGGGGCAGTTCCCCTTTCCGCCTGCCGGAAACAAGCTCTGTTGCTATCCCGGGTGTCATCCGGTCCTGGCCGTAATGAAATGCAGACATGGAAAAATGAGGTTTAACAATTTTTAACTGATTATAAAACAGTTATGCACAATTCCTGAATGAAGTTATCGTATTTTTATGACACGATGAAGAACATTTATCAGGATTCACCTCCCCCCGACGGGGTGTTTAAAATCCCGTCGGGGAGTTGATGAGTTGAATATAACATTCCGCAAGATTATAATGATAACTTCTAAATTATGATAGTATTATTTGTTAGCATCGTAATGCTTCTTGTGCCCCAACAGGAAAAAACCTTTAAGGAAAAACAGCTGGAATATAATCGGGTAAGCCTTGCCTACGAGGAGAAATACGAAGCCTTCAAAAATCATCTGATGGGGAAGGATATATCCATTGACAAGCTCGAAATCTTTCTTCGTATCTATAAATCAGAAGGATTACTGGAATTATGGGGCAAAGAAAAATCCGGAACGGAATTCCGCCTGGTCAAATCTTACCCCATCTGCTCCTCTTCCGGTCACGAAGGCCCCAAGCGCCGCGAAGGTGACCTGCAGGTGCCGGAGGGATTTTACACGATCAGTCACTTCAACCCGGTGAGTAATTTTCATCTTTCCCTTGGCATCAATTATCCCAATGCCTCCGACAGGATATTATCCGACAAAACTCATCCCGGCGGCAGCATTTATATCCATGGCAGTTGTGTGACGATAGGCTGTGTGCCCATCACCGACGATGGCATTAAAGAACTCTACCTGGCCGCGGTGGAGGCAAAGAACAACGGACAGCAGACGATCCATGTGGCCATATTCCCCTGCCGGCTGGAAGAGGCGCCATTCAGGTCATTGATTGCTAAACATGCCGGGAATCAGGATTACTGTAGTTTGTGGACCGACATGAAAAAGGAATATGATTTCTTTAAGCAGCATCACCGACGGCCATCCGTAACGGTGATGGGCAATGGCCGGTACAGGATCGAATAGTTTCCCGCAGATGGCGCAGATTACGCAGATAAGGGGGGGAGGGGAGAAAGAAACACACCCCCACCCCCTCTCAAGAGGGGAGCATACGCACTCCCATCCCTCTCAAGAGGGGAATAGTAGCGGTGTTATATCTGATATGGCATAACCCATCATAGTCCATCATATCCATCTGCTACAATCTGCGGTTCAGACATTCTTTCTGCCAAATGTCATATTTCCCCCTGTTTAAAATCGCTATTTTCGTCCAATTGGTTAATATAATAAAGGAGGATTTATGGCAAGGAAAAATGTCATCATTATCGGTGCCGCAGGCAGGGATTTTCACAATTTCAACACCTGTTTCAGGGACAATGACGATTACCGGGTGGTAGCCTTCACGGCTGCCCAGATACCCGATATCGCGGGAAGGAAATACCCGGCAGAACTGTCCGGAAAACTATACCCTGACGGTATCCCGATCTATGCCGAGGCCGATCTTGAAAAGCTGATCAAAGAGCTGAAAGTCGACGAATGTGTTTTCTCCTACAGTGATATACCCTATAACCGGGTGATGCACATCGGCGCCCGCGTAAATGTGGCAGGGGCCGATTTCAAAATGCTGGGCACCGGTCAAAGCATGCTGAAAAGCAAAAAGCCGGTGATTGCCGTCGGTGCGGTGAGGACCGGCTGCGGCAAGTCACAGACC
>CAYMJH010000118.1:11035-11568 GCA_964390385.1 uncultured Bacteroidales bacterium
TGATCGAGATTCTGATGAAGATGGGTTTGAAGGTGGTGGCGGTAAGACACCCCATGCCTTACGGCAACATCGCCGAGCAGAAGGTGCAGCGTTATGCCACCCTGGCCGACCTGGTGAAGCACAAATGCACCATCGAAGAGATGGAGGAATACGAGCCTCATGTGGCCCGCGGCAATGTGATCTATGCCGGGGTCGACTACCAGGCCATCCTCGATGCCGCCGAGAAGGATCCCGACGGATGTGATGTTATCCTGTGGGACGGCGGGAACAATGACTTCCCCTTTTATAAACCCGACCTTTGCATTACGGTCACCGATCCTCACCGGGCCGGGCATGAACTGTCCTATTATCCCGGCGAGATCACCCTTCGCCTGGCCGATGTGGTGGTGATCAACAAGATTGATACCTCGGCGCCCGAAAATATCCAGATTGTGCGTGAAAACATCACCCGGGTCAATCCCAATGCCCTGGTCATCGATGCCGCTTCTCCCATCACGGTCGACAAGCCTGAGCTTATCAGGGGCAAGGCCTGC
>CAYMJH010000119.1:0-11488 GCA_964390385.1 uncultured Bacteroidales bacterium
CTGACTCGTCACTATCTCGTCCCTCGTCCCTCGTCCCTTGTCCCTTCTCTTTCATCTCCCCAGCGCATTCAGCCACCATTGCCCGTCGGTAAACTCAAAAATATTGACCGCCGCATTTTGCAGGCCGAATCTTCGCGGGGCTTCCAAAGGAACCTTTAAAACATGCTTTGTCCATACATTGATAACACCGCCGTGGCTGACTACCAGCACTTTTTGTCCGCTATGGCAACGGACCACATCATCAAAAAATGATACAGCCCGTATCAGCAGCTGGTGCTTGCTTTCCCCGCCCGGAACCTGGTTCATCGGATCGCCCGAAAGTTCCCGTTCGGCTTCATCGGGATAGGCAGCCCTTATTTCCTCCCATGTATAACCTTGAAAATCTCCAAAGTGCCTTTCCCTGATTCGTCCGTCATAACGTATGGTTGCAGAATCGAGACGGCCAGTAATAATTTGAGCGGTCTGTTTTGCCCTTTCCAGGTCACTGGAATATACGGCGTCAAATCTGACAGCCGACAATCGGCTGGCCAGGTCATGGGTTTGCCGGATGCCTAAAGAGGTCAGGGGGCTGTCATGCTGGCCCTGCAGGCGTTTTTCGCAATTCCAGGTTGTTTCACCGTGTCGTACCAGGTATACCAGTGTTTTCATGCATGCAGGGATAACATTGTTGGAAAATTGAAAATTAATATATTTTGAATGTTGAACAAAGCCTGTCCCGATCCATCGGGAGGACACCGAATGTCGAATAGCGAAGATAATTCGTTCAATGCCTTATCTTCAATGACGGTTTACAATTTTATGCTGATGCCCGGCCCGATCAGCAGCATCCACTTCTCAGCCTTGAACTGGAATCCCCATCCGAAATACAGGGGGAAGGAGAGCTTGCGGTCACGGCTCGAAGGATAAACACTGCCCAGTAAAACAAAGGCCAGGTCCTGCTTGTCGCTCTGAAAATTGAAGGCGTCGAGTGCCAGGAATCCGGCTCCGATCCTGTATGGCCTCAGTTTGGCGATTTTATCAGGGTGATAAAAGCTCAACTGAGCCACCATGGCCATGCTTATGCCATATAAATTGCTGTAGGCAAGCCTGTCCTCGTTTTCTACATCCTTTGAAACGGTTATCAGTCCGGCCGGAAAAGAGACGTCAATATCCAGTTTATAGCTTTTCTTCAATACGATTTCAACCTGTTTATGCTGGCCTTCATTGCCGTAACGGGCCGGATTATGCCTGAAAGTAAGCTCAATGCGGGACCAGTCTTCCAGGTCATTGGTATTTCTCCTGATCAGCTTGTTCAGCCTGATTTCATCATTGGTGCAGTTTCGTTTATCATAAAACGCATATCGGGGTGATTTATCCGACGGGCAAACGATGATATTGTCAAGGGTACGCAAATCAATCAATTCATTTTTAGGTCCCGTAACCCGGATGTCAATCAGCAGGTGCTGCCGGCCGTAAAGCCGGGCATCACTGTCGATCCTGTCGCCGTTAAACGATACAAGCACATCCCTGATCCCCTTGTTGTACAATACCGGTCCCCTGATATTGGAAACCATCCGGTTTATGTCGCCGTAATTCAGGTAAATATAATCAAAAGGCCTGGGTTCTTCATATTCGCGGATAGCCAGCGAAAAACCGGTGAGTGTTGAATAATTGTAAAGGTTAACTCTTTTTTTCGCGATGTCCATGGGGACCTTCAGTTTAAAGACAACTTCCGACTCGCTTCTGATCAGTGTATCACCGGTAATATCGATCAGATCTTCAAAATAAAACCTTGCCTTATGCAGGGCTTCTCCCTCAATCCTTACGTTTACAGTTTCGCCTGGATACAGGGACAGGTCCTGGATCCAGTCCATTCCTTCCCGCAGAACGCTGATCCTCGATATGGCGGTTTTCGGGATGATATTAAAATTTGTAATGAATGCGGGATTATCGCCGTCCTTAATATACAGGTATCCGTCTGATGTCCGGTGGTAGTTGTATGCCCGCAACAGGCAGAGGACCCGGTTATTGGCCAGGACGCTTCGGGTAATAAGTTCAGCGATCAGCGTTCCTCCTTGATTTTCAGTATTTTCCAGGCGGTAGGTTTTATTCATTTGCAGCAAGTGGGCATTTTCGAGCATCACTTCCATGCCCAGGTTCCGTGCTTGCTCATCCAGTGCAATTTCCCGTTTGTCGATGGTTAAAAACCTCAGGCGGCTTGCTTTTACGTTAAAACTATAGGCAAGCGGCTGAAGCTGGTAGGATATCTTGTTTGAAGAGGTTTCATACAGAGGTTTTCTTACCTGCAGGGGCAGCTGTATGGTATGGTTTCCCAGTACTTTGGGGATCAGGATAAGCTTAACCTGCCGGTCCTGCCTTTCAATGCGGTAATCCACTGACTTATCCTGGATCCATTCACCTGTGAATCTAAGATTATCAGGATGATTGGTTGCCAGGTCGAGGATTTTTTCTTCACCGATATACAGTTCGTCCGAACCCTGCAACATTGACACAAAGGTATGTGTGCAGGGAAGAAGATGGATTTCCTCGGTGTGATAAGCTTCCCCGTTTGCCTGCACCTTCAGAACGAACTTCAGGAATTCCGACTGGGTGAGATTGAGAAAGCGCACCTTGAACTTATGCTGGTCACCCTGAAGATAAAGGCTGTCGAGTATCTCAAAGTCGCCTGAGGGAAGCAGGGTAATCTGTCCCCCGGCCGGCAACCCGTTTAACTTCAATAATACCTCTGCAACTTCATTTTCATTCTCATAAACAAATATCAGTTTTCTGGTCCCCGCATCATCCTGCCACGAATTTTTCGAAAGCCTGAAAACGCTGGTATCGATCCTGACTTCAACTTCACGGATGACACTTTCGCCAAAGGACTGGGGAAATGATGCTTTCATCAGGGACAGACCCAGGACAACCAGACCGATCTTTTTCATGTAACCTTTATGCTGTTATCTTTATAATAGAATAACCGGGTTACAAAGGTAGAGGATTCGCTCAAATAAAAAACTGCCCGGCCGGTGATTTGCATCATAACCTATTCATCACCTTAATTCTCAAACCATGATATGCTGATATTTGTTATGCTTTAGAAAACAGGGTTTTTATAAATTTGGTATCCATAACCGGATTTCACCATGATCAATAATCAGTTGCTGGATCCTGACAGCATTGTCATTGTCGGCGGATCGAATAATCTTCACAAGCCGGGAGGCAAGGTTGTGGACAACATCATCCGGGGAGGCTATGATGGCCGGCTTTATATCATCAATCCGAAGGAAGATGAAGTGCAGGGGATGAAATCCTATCGCACCATTGCTGATTGTCCTGATGCTGATCTTGCCCTGTTGGTAATCCCGGCGAAATATTGCGTGCAGGTGATTCAGGAGCTTGCAGCAGATAAGGGAACAAAGGCCTTTATTGTCATCTCATCGGGGTTCAGTGAGGAAGGAGAGGAAGGTGCGCACATTGAAAAGGAAATGACAGATGCAGTCAACCGTCACCAGGCGTGCCTGATCGGGCCCAATTGCATTGGTATGATAACACAGCGGTACAAGGGGGTTTTTACATCGCCGGTGCCCCGGCTTTCAGCCGGCGGCTGTGATTTCGTTTCGGGTTCAGGGGCCACGGCCGTCTTCATTATCGAATCTGCCCTGCCAAAAGGGCTGACATTTTCCAGCGTATTCTCGGTAGGAAACTGTGCGCAGATAGGAGTGGAAGAGGTGCTGGAACACTGGGACAAAACCTTTGATCCGGCAAAAAGCTCGAGGATCAAGCTTATGTATATAGAAAAGATCGCCAATCCCGATAAGCTGCTCCTGCATGCTTCTTCGCTGATCCGCAAAGGATGCAGGATAGCTGCCATCAAGGCAGGATCGACCGAGGCCGGAAGCAGGGCTGCCACTTCGCACACGGGAGCCATGGCTTCTTCTGACCTCGCCGTGGAGGCGCTGTTCCGTAAAGCAGGTATCGTAAGGTGTTTCGGCAGGGAAGAAATGACTACGGTGGCTTCCATTTTCATGTACAAGGCCTTTACGGGCAAGAACATCGCCATTGTTACCCATGCCGGCGGACCGGCCGTAATGCTCACCGATGCCCTCACGGCCGGAGGACTGAATATTCCGCCTATAGAGGGGAAAAGCCGCGATGAACTCCTTGCCATGATGAACCCGGGTGCCGCAGCCGGGAATCCTATTGACCTGATGGCCACCAACACCACGGAGCAGCTTTTCAATGTGATTGATTATGTTGAGAAAAAGCTCAGGTTTATTGACGGTATCATTGTTATTTTCGGCAGCACTGGCTTGACAGACGTTACGGAGACCTATGAGATGCTGCACCGGAAAATCAAGGACAGCAGCAAGCCCATTCTGCCTATTCTGCCTTCTGTGAGCAGTGCCCAAAAGGAACTTGAGCATTTTCTCTCCAAAGGCCACATTAATTTCCCCGATGAAGTATTGTTGGGCCGTGCCCTTACCAAGGTGTACAACACACCTTTACCGGCCGAAGACACCATATATCTCAACGGAGTTGACATTCCCCGCATCCGGAAAATAATCGACAGCGCTCCTTCCGGCTTTGCTGATCCGGCCGTCATTCAGGACCTGCTCGGGGCCGCCAGCATACCCGTGGTCACCGAAGGCATGGCCCGTAACAAAAGGGAGCTGATCATGCTCGCCCGAAAGATCGGTTTCCCCCTTGCCATAAAAGTGATAGGCCCGGTTCACAAATCGGATGTCGGAGGGGTTACGCTGAACATTAAGTCGGAAGCTCATCTTGTCGCCGAGTTCCAGCGTATGATGAGGATAAAGGGAGTGAGGTCTGTGTTGCTGCAGCAAATGGTCACCGGCATGGAGCTTTATATCGGGGCCAGTTACGAGCTGCATTTCGGACACGTTATCCTGTGCGGGCTGGGCGGTATTTTTGTCGAGATCCTGAAGGATGTGTCATCCGGCTTGGCGCCGCTAACCTTTAACGAAGCCTTTTCCATGATCCGAAGCCTGAAGAGCTACCGGATCATCCAGGGGGCAAGAGGCCAGGCAGGCATCAATGAGAACAAGCTGGCCGAGATCCTGGTGAGACTGTCGACGCTGCTGCGTTTTGCCACGGAAATAAAGGAGATGGACCTGAATCCGCTGATCGGTAATTCAAATTCATTGATCGCCGTGGATGCCCGCATACGCATTGAAAAATAATTATGGTATTTTTGCCTATTGGTGATAAAAAATACTTGCTATAATTTCAACGTTTTAACATTAAGGCAATGATCGTACATCAACTATCTGTATTTCTTGAAAATAAATCAGGACGTCTCACGGAGGTGCTGGAAGCGCTGGGGCAGGAAAATATTAAAATTACGGCTCTCAGCGTTGCCGACACGTCGGAGTTCGGGATCCTGCGCATGATCGTGTCCGACCCGGTGAAGGCCAAAATGCTGCTGAAAGAGAAATCCTTTACGGTCAATCTCACAGAAGTCCTCTCCATCATAACGCCCAATGAAGCACGATATTATGCAAAAGCCCTCAAGATACTGTCTGATCTCGAGATCAGCATTGAATATACCTATGCGTTTTCGGTGGGTGAAAAATCCGTAATCATTCTGCGCACCAGCAATGCCGAACTTACCATAAAAGCCCTGCAGGAACACGAAATTGAGCTTCTGAGGGCCAGTGAGCTTTATAAAATCTAGTACCAATACATTTATTCTCACATTGAATTATCATGGAAATCTGGAACAGGCATTTTGAATGCATGGATCGTATTGAATTGCGCAGGGTTCAGGAGGAAAGGCTGAGGGAAACCGTTGAAAGAGTCTACTTTCACGTCCCATTTTATCGTCAGAAAATGCAGGAGAAGGGGCTGGGACCTGAAAATATTCAATCGATCGAAGATCTCACGAAACTGCCCTTCACTACAAAAAATGATCTTCGCGACAATTACCCCTTCGGGCTTTTCGCCAGCCCGATGAGTGAAATTGTGAGGCTGCACGCATCTTCGGGGACCACCGGAAAACCAACCGTGGTAGGTTATACCAGGCGGGATATTGCCACCTGGTCGGAGGTGATGGCCCGGACCCTTACCAGTGCCGGGGCAACCCGCAACGACTTCATTCATATTGCATATGGCTATGGATTGTTCACGGGAGGATTAGGATTGCATTACGGCGGTGAGAAAATCGGGGCTTCGGTAATACCGGTCTCCGGCGGAAACACCAAACGGCAACTGCAACTCATGCACGATTTCGGGAGTACGGTGCTTGCCTGTACGCCAAGTTATGCCCTGTTTCTGGCCGAAGCTATTGAAGAAAGCGGTATAAAGCGCGAAGATATCAAGCTCAAGGTCGGCGTCTTCGGCGCCGAACCATGGACCGAAAATATGCGCAGGGAGATCGAGCAAAAACTGCAGATCAAGGCCATTGATATCTATGGACTCAGCGAGATCATCGGCCCGGGCGTCGCCAGTGAATGCCTCTTCCAGCAAGGTCTCCACATCAATGAAGATCATTTTTACCCTGAGATCATCGATCCCGAGACCCTGGAAGTGTTGCCTCCCGGAAAAACCGGGGAGCTGGTGTTCACCACCATTACCAAAGAGGGGCTGCCGCTGATCCGTTACCGTACCCGCGACCTTACCCGCCTGCATGTTGAAAAATGCAACTGTGGAAGAACTTTGGTAAGAATGGACAAATGCCTCGGGCGCAGCGACGACATGCTTATCATCAGGGGGGTTAACCTTTTCCCTTCCCAGGTGGAAAGTGTGCTGCTTGAAATGAGCGAAATAAAACCGCATTACCAGCTCATCGTCGACAGGATCAACAATCTCGACGAGATCGAACTGAGGGTGGAAGTTGAGGAACAGTTCTTCCAGGACAAGATCGGACAGCTGATGTCGCTTCGGCAGAAAATACAGCAGAATCTCGAAAGTTCTTTGGGACTGTCCATCAAAATCACGCTGGTTGAGCCCAAGACACTTGAACGAACCGAGGGCAAGGCAAAAAGAGTAATCGACCGGCGTACCTATTAAAAAATTGAGGATGAATCAGCTACCTGTTTCGAGAGAAAAACTTCACAGCCTGGCGGCAGAAAGCGGCATTGCCAATATTGGAAGGGCTTCCATAAGGGAAATCGTTGCCCTGGTGAACCGGATCGAAAAAGCATCAGGTCTTTCCTATATAAGAATGGAGATGGGAGTCCCCGGCCTTTGTCCGCCGGAAATAGCCACGAACGCAGAGATTACTGCCCTGAAAGAGGGCGTCGCATCCGTTTATCCGCAGATCGAAGGGATTCCGGAGCTTAAAAGGGAAACATCGCGCTTCATCAAGTCATTTCTTGATGTGGATGTGGATGCTGAAGGGTGCATCCCCACCTGCGGATCCATGCAGGGATCTTTCGCCTGCTTTCTCACCGTGAACCGCACCGACAGGAACAAGGAAGGGACGCTGTTCATCGATCCCGGCTTCCCGGTGCACAAACAACAGGTGCATGTACTGGGGCACGAATATTACTCCTTTGATATTTATGATTTCAGGGGCAAAAAGCTGAAGCATAAGCTCGAAAGTTACCTCGAGACCGGGAAGATCTCGAGCATCCTGTATTCCAATCCCAATAATCCTTCCTGGATCAGCTTTACGGAGGAAGAACTTGAGATCATCGGTACCCTTGCCACCCGATATGATGCAGTGGTGATGGAAGACCTGGCGTACTTCGGCATGGATTTCCGCAAGGACATTTCGACGCCCGGCAGGCCGCCTTTTCAACCCACCGTGGCAAAATACACCGGCCATTACATTATCCTGATTTCTTCTTCCAAGATGTTCAGTTATGCCGGACAGCGGACTGCCGTCATCGCGGTATCCGATACCTTGTTTCACCGGCGCTATCCGGATCTCAAAAGATATTTCACTTCCGATGTCCTGGGCCATAGCATTATTTATGGAGCCTTATATGCCCTTTCAGCCGGGACCGCCCATTCGTCACAGGTAGGCGTTGCGGCCATGATGAAAGCAGCCAGTGACGGGGAGTTCAATTTCATTGAACCCATACGTGAATATGGAGAGAGGGCGCGCATTATGAAAAAAAGCTTCACCGACAACGGTTTCCGGATCGTATATGATACCGACATTGACGTTCCCATTGCCGATGGTTTTTATTTTACCATTGCATACGATGGTTTTTCAGGGAATTCGCTGCTGGAGGAATTGCTGCTGTATGGCATCAGTGCCATAACCCTCGACATCACCGGCAGTACGCGAACCGAGGGGCTCAGGGCCTGTGTGTCACAGGTCAGAAATGACCAGTTGCCGGTGCTTGAAGAAAGACTGAAGCTTTTCAGAAAACATCATTCATAATTAATTTCATGGTTTTTTACCCTAAAATTATCTAATATTGACCCATTCGTACTTAATCAAGGAAGCCGCTGATTGCCCTGTAAGGGTCTCATTATAAAGTGATCAGATGCTTCCGAAACGCATTGCATCATGGCAAAAATCAAAGGAGCGATAGTTGTCGATATTGAACACTGCAAGGGCTGTGAATTATGCATGACAGCATGCCCGACGGATGTTATCCGCATGGAAAAGAGAGTAAACGGGAAAGGGTATCATTTTGCCTATATGGAGCATCCCGATGCCTGCACCGGATGCGCCAATTGTGCAGTGGTTTGCCCCGACGGGGTGATCACCGTATATCGCAAAAAAACGGAAGAGTAACCTTATTGATTCATTCATGGGACAAGTCAAATTAATGAAGGGGAACGAGGCATTTGCCGAGGCGGTTATCCGGGCAGGCTGTGACGCCTATTTCGGATATCCCATCACCCCGCAGTCTGAAGTGATGGAATACCTTGCAGCACAGGAACCGCAAAAACGCACCGGCATGGTATTGTTGCAGGCAGAAAGTGAAGTTGCCGCCATTAACATGGTTTATGGTGCCGCAGGCACCGGCAAGCGGGCGTTGACTTCCTCGTCGAGCCCCGGTATCAGCCTGAAGCAGGAAGGTATTTCCTATCTCTCGGGGGCTGAACTCCCCTGCCTCATCCTCAATGTGATGAGGGGAGGTCCGGGACTCGGTACCATCGGTCCTTCGCAGTCCGATTATTTCCAGGCAACCAAGGGGGGCGGTCATGGCGACTACCGGATGATCGTGCTGGCCCCTTCATCGGTGCAGGAAATGGCTGATTTTGCCAAACTGGGCTTTGAGCTAGCCTTCAAATACCGCAATCCCGTGATCATTCTTTCCGACGGTGCCATTGGCCAGATGATGGAAAAAGTGGAATTATTCGAACAACAGCCGCGCACAACCACATTCGACCAGTCGTGGGTGACTACCGGCAAAACGGCAGACCGGGAAAGGAATATCATCACCTCGCTCGACCTCGATCCGGCCCGGATGGAACAGCATAATAAAAAGCTCCAGGCCAAATTTCAGCAGATGAGGGAAAATGAAGTGCGTTTTGAGACCATCGATTGTGATGATGCCGAATATCTTCTGGTCGCATACGGATCCTGCGCCCGCATCTGCCAGAAAACGGTGAAACTGGCCCGGCAGAAAGGGATCAGGCTGGGCCTGCTCAGGCCTGTAACGCTGTTTCCCTTCCCCTCGGCGGAGATCGATAAGATTGCCGGCCGGCTGAAGGGCATCCTGACGGTTGAACTGAGTGCAGGTCAGATGGTAGAAGACGTCAGGCTGGCCGTCAACGGTAAGGTGAAGGTGGCATTTCACGGCCGCATGGGAGGAACAACCCCTTCACCCGACGAAGTGCTGGCAGTGCTGGAAAGACAATTTTTAAATTCGTGAGGCATGGAAACCAAATCAACTTCAACCGCAGATATCATAAGGAAAGAAAACCTGGTTTATAAAAAGACCTCCCTGCTGACGGATAAGGCATTGTCCTATTGTCCGGGCTGCGGGCACGGAGTGGTGCACCGCCTCATCGCGGAGGTCATAGACGAGATGGGCATACAGGCTGACACCATAGGCGTTGCGCCTGTCGGTTGCTCCGTGCTGGCCTATGAATTCCTGGATATCGACATGCAGCAGGCTGCCCACGGAAGAGCGCCTGCGCTGGCAACCGGCATCAAGCGGTGCTGGCCCGATAAATTTGTGTTCACTTACCAGGGCGACGGCGACCTGGCAGCCATAGGCACGGCTGAAACCATCCATGCCTGCAACCGCGGAGAAAATATTACCATCATCTTTATCAACAACGGCATTTACGGGATGACCGGGGGACAGATGGCCCCCACTACCCTGCCCGGCATGCGGTCTTCAACAACACCTTACGGGAGGGATGTTGCCCTGATGGGAAATCCGCTCAGGATAACCGAACTGGTTGCCATGCTGCCCGGCACCTATTTTGTTGCCCGTCATTCGGTGCATACACCACTGAATGTAAGAAAGGCAAAAAAAGCCATGCGCATGGCTTTTGAAAACCAGCGGCTGAAAAAAGGACTTTCCTTTATTGAATTTGTCTCCAACTGCAATTCAGGATGGAAAATGACACCCAACCAGGCCAACAAATGGATGGAAGAGAATATGTTCCCCTTTTATCCGCTGGGCGACATCAAGGTGAACGGCGAGATGGTGAAAAAGAACGAAGAAAAACAAACTACATAATCCAACCGGTTATCTGGCCCATTAAACATCAAGATCATGAATGAAGAGATTATCATTGCAGGATTCGGAGGACAAGGCGTGCTCTCCATGGGCAAAATACTGGCCTATGCCGGTATGATGCAGCAGATGGAAGTCAGCTGGATGCCATCCTACGGTCCGGAAATGCGCGGCGGAACGGCCAACGTAACCGTCATCCTCAGCGACGAAAGGATCAGTTCTCCCATTCTCAATCAATACGACACTGCGATATTGCTCAACCAACAATCGCTTGACAAATTCGAAAAAGCCGTCAAACCTGGCGGGGTACTGCTTTTTGATCCCAACGGGATCACCCGTTATCCGCAGCGGAAAGACATCAGGATTTACGAAGTGGAAGCCGCAACCGAATCAGCCCGCATGTTGTCGACCAAGACCTTCAATATGATCGTACTGGGTGCTTTCCTGAAGCTGAAACCCATCATTGACCACGAAAATATTGTACACGCTCTGAAAGACTCGCTGCCTGAGCGGCATCACCACCTTATCCCGGCAAACGAAGAAGCCATAAAACGGGGCATGGAGATCATCAGACCGTTCGGGAAAAACTAGTCCGGAAGTCTCTTAGTCTCCTAGTCTCCTAGTCTGCTAGTCTTCTGGTCTGCTGGTCTTCTAGTCTTCTAGTCTTCTAGTCTTCTAGTCTTCTAGTCTTCTAGTCTCCTGGTCTCCTGGTCTAACAGTCTAACAGTCTAACAGCCTAATAGCCTACTTTCTATTCACTCGTAACTTGTCACTTGTCACTCGTCACTTGTCACTTCTTGTCCCTTGTCCCTCGTCCCTTGTCCCTTCTTGTCACTCGTCACTTGTCACTTGTCACTAAATTTTTCACTTTTCACTTTTAGTTTTTCACT
>CAYMJH010000120.1:0-11392 GCA_964390385.1 uncultured Bacteroidales bacterium
AACACCAGGTGATGCCTGGCAATTTCACGGCGGTTGAAGTTCTCGATGCCGAGGTCAAGGATGATGGAAAAAATAAGGGAAAAATTCAACAGGATAAAGAAATTGCCATACAGGGTGGATCCGACTGCATTCTGCACGGATACATCAATGCCAAATGCATAGATGGGTTTAATGAGTAAGTTCAGAAAAAGAAGGAGGGCAAGGTTGGTGACAAATTTCTTTTTCAAGGCAATGCTTCATTATTTCCGTCGCAAATGTAAGAAGAAATCACTATTCTTGATAATTTTAGAACGTAATTAAAAATGCCGGGCCCTGAACATGTTAAAGGACTTTTACCGCACCGACGGTTTTGAGGCGGGTTGTGATGAAGCCGGAAGAGGATGTCTGGCCGGTCCGGTATTTGCAGCCGCCGTTATCCTGCCCCGCGGTTACCATCATGCATTCCTGGATGATTCAAAGAAGCTGACCCAGGCCAGAAGGGAACGGATGAGGAAAGAAATCGAGAGCCATGCACTGGCCTGGTCGGTTGCTTCATGCAGCCATGAGGAAATTGACGAACTGAACATACTCAGAGCCTCTATTTTAGCCATGCACAGGGCATTGGATAAGCTCACCCTCCGGGCCGACCGCATCCTGGTGGACGGGAACCGTTTCATTCCCTATAAAGGGATCCCCCACCACTGTATCATCAGGGGCGACGCAACTTATAAGTCGATTGCCGCGGCCTCGATACTGGCAAAGGTTTATCGCGATGAGACCATGATGGAGCTCCATCTCAGGCATGGCTGTTATGCCTGGGACAGGAACAAGGGCTATCCGACCCTGGAGCACCGGCAGTCCATCGAAAAATACGGCATTACCCCTTACCACCGAAAGTCATTTTTATTAATCAAAAGACAATTATCTTTGCCGCTTTAATTTATTTAATATTAAACAAATCAATAGGTTCATCCATGAAGAAATTATTGGGTCTGGTTGCGGGAGCGCTGTTGCTTGCAGGGTCCACGCTGAAAGCCGATGAAGGCATGTGGCTGTTGCCCTTGCTTGAAAAACTGAATATGGAAAAGATGACTTCGATGGGATTGAAGTTGTCGGCAGAAGAAATATACAGCATCAACAACAGCAGCCTGAAAGACGCCGTGGTGCTATTCGGCAACGGGTGTACAGGCGAAATGGTTTCGGAGGAAGGGCTGCTGCTAACCAACCATCATTGCGGCCATGACGCCATTCAAAACCACAGCACCATTGAACATAATTATCTCGAGGATGGTTTCTGGGCGATGAGCCGGGAGGAAGAATTGCCCAACCCGGGACTGACGGTGACATTCCTGATCCGCATGGAAGATGTTACGCCCAGGGTGATGGCCAATCTCAATGACACTATGCCGGAGGACCTGAGACGCGAAAAAATCGGCATCATCAGCCGGGATATCGCGGGGGATGCTGTCCTTAACAGTCACTACAAGGCTGTGGTAAGACCTTTTTATGACGGGAACAGTTATTACCTGCTCATTTATGAAGTGTATAGCGATGTAAGGCTGGTAGGTGCGCCTCCCTCCTCCATCGGAAGCTTCGGCGACGATACGGACAACTGGATGTGGCCAAGGCATACGGGTGATTTCAGCGTTTTCAGGGTATATGCCGGTCCCGACGGAAAGCCGGCTCCCTACTCCGTCAGCAATGTACCCCTGAAACCAAAGCACTGCCTGCCGGTTTCCCTGAAAGGACTCAATGAAGGCGATTTCACCATGGTAATGGGGTATCCCGGCAACACGGAGCGGTATATGACATCCTTTGAAATCAGGGAACTCACCGATGTCATCCACCCAAACCGTATTGCAGCCAGAGGTCTGCGCCAGGAATTGCTGATGGAAGACATGCAGGCTGATCCGGCCGTCAACATAAAATATGCTTCCAAATATGCAAGATCCAGTAATTACTGGAAATTTTCAATCGGACAAAGCAGGGGACTGAAAGCCCTTAAAATTTATGACAGGAAGAAGGAGACCGAGGACCGTTTTACGGCATGGGTTATTGAAGACGATGAGCGCAGAAGGCAATACGGAGATGCACTGGATCTCATCAGTAAGGCAGTCTCCGACCGTAAGCCTTACCAGCATGCCCTGCAATATACGGCCGAATGCCTGCTGGGTGCCACCGAGATCATCGCTTTTGCAGGCAGGGCTGCCGGATTGTACAATACCCTGAACCAGGAACCTGACAACCAGCAAAAGATCGATTCCGTTGCGGCGGAATTGAAAATGCTGGGAGACGAGTTCTATAATGAATATAGCGGGGTAACTGACAGAAAGGTTACTCCGGCCATGCTCAAACTTTATTATGAAAAAGTCCCTGCATCATACCGGCCTGATTTTTTCAGGGTAATCGGGTCGAAATACAAAGGAGATATCGACCGGTATTCCCGCGATCTTTTCAACCAGTCGGTTTTTGCCGATCAGGACAGGTTCAATGCTTTCTTGCAGCATCCCGAAAAGAAACGGCTCGATAAGGATATGGCCTTTGTCGCAGCGCTTACCACACAGGCAAAATACCGGGAGCTATACCAGCAAAGGGCTGGGATCAACCTGAATTATGAAATGGGCCAGCGCCTGTTTCTAAAGGGATTAATGGAAATGCAGGACAACCGGGTCTTCTATCCGGATGCCAATTCAACCATGCGGCTTACCTATGGCAGTGCTCAGGACTATTTCCCCAGGGATGCCGTTCAATATGATTATTATACTACGCTACAAGGTGTTATGCAGAAGGAGGACCCTGCCAGCTGGGAATTTGCAGTTCCAGCAAAGCTCAAGGAATTATTCAGGAACAGGGATTACGGTATGTATGGGCAAAACGGGATCATGCCGGTTTGCTTCATTACCAACAATGATATCACAGGAGGGAATTCAGGAAGCCCTGTGCTGGATGCTGAAGGAAGCCTGATCGGGCTTGCTTTTGACGGCAACTGGGAAGCCATGACAAGCGATGTGATCTATGAACCTGAACTTCAGCGATGCATATGTGTCGATATCCGTTACGTGCTGTTCATCATGGATAAATTTGCCGGGGCCGGTCACCTGGTGGATGAGATGAAAATCATCAACCGGTAATTGTCGGGTGTCAGTCATGCAGCCTGCCGGCCGGTCATGAAGTCGTGCAGTCGTGCAGTCTGGAAGTCTGAAAGTCGTATTATCTTTGTTCTTTTGTATTTTATATTCTACTAACTACTAACTACTGGCTACTAGCTACTTAATAAAAAATCCATGCCATTGAAGTTTATTGACATCATCACCGTTTTCATGGTCCTGTTCGCCGTTATTGACATCACCGGATCCATTCCCATCATCGTTGATATCAAGCGCAGGACGGGGCGTATCGATGCAGAAAGGGCTACCCTGGTTTCCTTTGTCCTTATGCTGCTATTCCTTTTTGCCGGCGAGCCGTTTCTGAATCTTTTCGGAGTGGACGTCTCTTCCTTTGCCATTGCGGGTTCTATTGTCTTGCTTTTGCTGGGTTTTGAAATGGTGCTGGGTGTTGAGTTCTTCAAGTATGAGTCACTCAAGCATACTTCCATTGTTCCCCTGGCTTTTCCACTGATAGCCGGTGCAGGTACCATGACGACCATCTTATCTCTCAAGGCGGTTTACAGCGTATGGACGATATTAATCGCTCTGGTAATGAATATGATAATCGTTTATATGGTATTGAAAGCCACCCGCCTTGTTGAAAAAATGCTGGGTGCGACCGGAATCCTGGTACTGAGGAAAATTTTCGGCGTAATCCTGCTGGCCATCGCTATAAAACTATTTTTATCCACTACAGGAATTCAATTGAATCGTGTCCCCTAAAATCACTGTTTATACCGACGGAGCTGCAAGCGGAAATCCGGGCCCCGGAGGTTATGGTATCGTCCTGATGGCGGGGCATCACCGGAAAGAAATATCCGGAGGATTCAGGTTCACCACCAACAACAGGATGGAGTTGCTGGCTGTTATCATAGCCCTGGAAGCCCTGAAGCTTCCCGGTTCTGATGTCACCGTGTATACCGACTCCCGGTATGTGGCCGACGCGGTGGAAAAGGGATGGCTGTTCGATTGGGAAAGGAAAAGGTTCAAAAAGAAAAAGAATAAGGATCTCTGGATCAGGTTTCTTAAGGTTTTTCGCCGGCATACCGTGAAGTTTGTATGGATCAAAGGCCATGCAGACCATCCGGAAAATGAGAAATGTGACCGCATGGCAGTGTTGGCCTCCCGGGCAGGCCAATTGCCCGTCGATGAAGGATTCCGGGAAGATGAAGACAGTTTTTTTTCAGACCCGGAGGAATAATTTTTGAAAGTATTAACTTTTCAATACTTTTGATTTAAGTTTCACCTTGATTCAGTATCATTTATGCGTTCACGCATTCCAAATGATTTTATCCTTCATTTTACTGGCAAAATTCGGTACGATACCATCGGCATTCTTATTAACGAACTGAAAAGTAAGGTTATATCACTGGGAATACAGACCAATCTTTACAAGAGGATTTTGCTGGTCATGATCGAATCTCTTGAAAACATCATGAAATATACGGCAGATAACGCCGCATCCAATCCTGCCGGCAAAAAATACCTGCCCTGTTTTTATATCGAAAAGAAGGATAAAAAATATATTCTGGGCTCTTCAAACCTGATTGAGAACAGCCATATCAGCAAACTCAAAAAAAGACTTGACCACCTCAATAAGCTCGATAATCAGGAGCTTAAGGAATTGTACAAAACCACCATCACCGACGGGCAATTTTCCCATAAAGGCGGTGCCGGATTGGGATTCATTGAGCTGGCCAAAATTTCCTCCGAGAAAATCAAATACTCCTTTGAGCCTGTTGACCCTGCACTGTCCTACTTCAGGTTTATCGTCACCATTGAATGACCATGTTGGACATAAGGCGGAACGATATCAATAATGCATTCTTTATCAGGGAATTATCCATTACCGAACAGGATGTGTATCAAAAACGGACACTTCACGGCAGGCAAACAGCAGGATCGCCCTTAATAAATATCAGATACATAGACAAATAAAACAATTGGTATATTATTTGAGTGATTTTCAGTATAAAAGCTTCATCCAATGACGGGTAATTTTCTCAAGGTAGCCATTCGTATTTTTTATAAATACAGGTCCTATACCCTTGTCAATGTGTTTGCCCTGGCTATTGGCATGGCCAGCAGTATCATTATATTCCTGTTTGTTGAAAACGAATACAGTTTTGACCGTTTTCACACCCATGCCGGGCAGATTTACCGTATCGGCATAAAAGGGATGGTTTCAGGGAATGAACTGAATCATGCCGTCACCGCCCCTCCCCTGGCCCCTACACTGGAAAGAGATTTCCCCGAGATTATCCGGGCCGTCCGCATTGGCCGCTTTGGAGCATGGCTGGTGCGTTATGACACCATCAGGAACAATGAAGATCATATTATTTTCGCCGACTCCTCCTTTTTTGAATTGTTCTCATTTCCCTTAACGGACGGCGACCCGGCCCTGGTCCTCGACCATCCCGAAAGCATCGTCCTGAGCCGGCAGGCTGCAATACGGTATTTCGGTACCGATAAAAACGTCACGGGCAAAAAGCTCAGGATAGAGAATGACTCAACCTATTATGAGGTCACCGGTATAATGGAGGATATCCCGCAGCAATCCCACATGCATTTTGACATGGTGGCTTCCCTTTCAACCCTGTACAAATACATACCGGAAGATTCATGGATCATCAACAATTTCTATACTTACATCCAGGTCAGGGAAGGCACCCGGGAGGATGAACTTGAGCAAAAGATCAATACCCTCACCGATCAATACGTGGAGCCTGCCTATTACAAGATGCTTGATCTCACTGAAAATGAGGTGACGGCGCGGGACTACGACCGTTATGAGTTTGTTCTTCAGCCTTTGCTGGATATCCACCTGAAATCGGATTTTGAAGTTGAATTCGAACCGGTCGGCAATGCCCAGTATGTTCATATTTTTACGGCCATTGCCCTGCTCATTCTGATCGTGGCCTGTATCAATTTCATGAACCTTGCCACGGCCACTACGGCCAACAGAGCCAAGGAGGTAGGCATTCGGAAAATTGCGGGATCCGACAAGAAAGTGCTGATACAGCAGTTCCTGATCGAATCGTTGCTGATCACTTTGTTGTCGCTGGTGATGGCACTATTGCTGGCCGAACTGCTGTTGCCCTTGTTTAACCGGTATATCGACCTTAGTCTTTCCCTTTCTCAGCTGGCCACTCCAAAGGGATTTCTCCTGCTGTTCGCACTGGTAGCCATTGTCGGACTTTTTGCCGGCCTGTATCCTGCCTTTTTCCTTTCTTCCTTCGACCCGATTATCGTATTGCGAAGCTGGTTGCGGCATGGATCCCGCAGCCGGATCCTGAGGACAGGACTGGTGTTTTTCCAGTTTTTGGTGACCATTGCCATACTGGCTATGACCTTTATCATGTATGCCCAGTTTAACTATGCGGTTAACAAAGACCTGGGCTTTGAAAAGGAAAACCTCCTGGTCATACGAAGGCCTGACGGACTGAGAAAAGATCTTCAGAATTACAGGAATGCCATCTTGCAGCATGAACGCGTGCTGCATGCCACCAACTCCATTGCCATACCCGGCAATATCATCAGTTCCAATACCTTTTACCTGGAGGGCTCTTCACCCGAAAATAACTATCACCTGATCATGCATCCGGTGAATTATGATTTTCTGAATACCTATGGCGTGAAATTATCTTCCGGCCGGTTTTTTGATCCCGGCATCCACACCGATTCCACTGCATGCGTTATTAATCAGACGGCGGCACGGGTAATGGGTCTGCAGGACCCGGTGGGAAAAAAGCTCATCATGCCTTATTCGAAAAAGGGGAAGGATGAAAGCCATGAAATCATTGGCGTTGTGAACGATTTCAATTTTCAGCCCCTGGAAAACCCCATCGGAGGCCTCATCATGTTCCTGATTCACGGTAATCCCGAAGGCTACCTTACCGTTAAGATAGCTTCGGAAGAGAAGGAACAAACCATTGATTATTTACGGTCGGAGTGGAAAAAATTCACCGATGATTATCCCTTCGTCTTCTTTTTTCTGGATGATCAGCTGAAAGAACACTATCTCGATGTCAGGAAAACAGCCAGGATCTTCCTGATCCTTTCCGTGATCGCCGTTTTTATTGCCTGTCTCGGCCTGTTCGGACTGATCTCTTATACCACCAGCCAGCGAACCCGCGAGATTGGCATCCGTAAAGCCATGGGAGCCGGTATCCTAAGGCTGTTCCTGCTGCAGCTAAGAGAAATTGTGCTCTTGATAGTCTTTTCTTCCGTCATGGCCTGGATACTGGTATATTTTATTGCCACGGCCTGGCTGCAGCATTTTTACCACAGGATTTCCTTGTCACCCCTGTATTTCTTGCTGGCCATGGTCGTTGTACTGACCATCGCCATCCTAACGGTAAGCCGGCAGACCTATGTGGCGTCCAGTATTAATCCGGGTCAGGCGATCAAGTATGAATAAAGGTAACCGGTAGTATTTTTCATGTTACGATCCGTATTTTATTCCTTCTTTGAACCGCAATATTCCTGGAATTTCTCGTCGAAATGCTGATTGAACCATTGATCAATGACCGACTTTCTGAACCTCCATTCTTTCCCCAGTTTTGCCGCAGGTATTTTTTTCTCCTGGGCCCAGGTATAAATGGTCTGAGGCTTCAATCGCAGATAATCCGCCACCTCATCAATGGTCATTATTCTATCTTCATTTTCCATTTTTTCTTGTACCAGGTATTTTATACTGTTGAATGGAGCTTATTCTTTTTCAGGAGGAAGCGCATCCTGATCCTGAGGGCTGAACATATCTGCAACAGACTGCATAACAGCAAGGTAGAAATTGCCTTCTTTCACCCTGAACAGCTCAAAGGGCAGATCCCTGCTTCCGACGAAAGGTCTCAGGTTCCAGGCCAGCTGGGCACTGACAAAAGCAAAAATGACAATCCATATTTTAAAAATACTCAATCCCATTTTAGGATATACATTCATTTTTTCACAAGAGTATTTTAGTCCTGCAATGATGGTCCTCATAGCAAAAATTCCTGAAAAACTAAAAATAGCCACGTGCAACAGCTTAATGAAACCATAATTATTGCCGGTGATCATAAAAAAGATCACAATGGTTGAAAATGACAGTGCGATGGTGGTGAAGACAACAAATCCCGATAAGATCATATTGACCATCTGAACGACTTTCATCCTGGAACCGATCATAAACTGAACCACAAACAGGGCAGGAAAACATACGATGATGGAAAGAAAGATCAAAACAGGGATTTTCAGTCCCGTGACCAGACTTTGCTGAAATCCGTTATAGCTGCCCATGATAATACCATACAGAACAGAAAAAACCAGTATTACAAGGATCTGCTGCAGGGCGTACTTTCCTGCATATTCGGGACTGCTTATTTTTTCATAATATTCGTCCCCTTGCTGAAATACTTTAAATACATTAAGCATAATGATAGATTTTTCTTACAAATATAAATAACAAACACTAATAAACAATAACAAACAGTAAAATAAATTAAAAAAGGTGGAAAAGTGGAAGGGTGAAACAGTGGAAAAGTGGAAGAGTGGAAGAGTGGAAGGGTGAAAAGGTGTCGTGCAGTCGTGCAGTCTGGAAGTCTAGAAGTCTAGAAGTCATGCAGTCTAGCAGTCATGCAGTCCGGAAGTCCGGAAGTCATAACGTCGTTTATCTTTGATCTTAGATCTTTTAGTAAATATCAAAAATCGGTGTCACCGTTACCATGAAATCACTGGGTTCACCGAAATAGGGCCAGGAGGTGACCAGGATATCGGCTCCGGAGCCGGCATAATTCTCAATATTATCAAGGGATATATTTCCGTTAACGGCTATTTTAACATGAGGATTCAGGGTTTGTATTTCCTTTTTTAGCTTTTTTATTTCCTTAAACTCCATCCCTTCAAGCTGTATGATTTCAATTCCTGATTTGGCTATAAGAAGGGCATCTTCGGAGTTTTTGACTTCAACGGTAATGATCTTGCCTGAAATCAGATGCTTCTGCTCCCTGATGCGTTTTTCAAGATTGCCAAGTCCTCCCAGGAAAATGTAATGATTATCAAAAATCAATATCGATTCTGACAAGCCTGACCTTTGAAGGGCAGCTCCACCGGCATTGGCTGCCTTCAATGCAATTCTCCTGGTGTAAGGGATGGTTTTGCGTGTAGTCGTTATGATGATATCAGGATTAAGTTCCCTTGCTTTTTCGGTGAGGAAACGCATTCGGGTGGCTATGCCTGAGGCAAAACCCATTAGGTTTTCTGAGGCCCTTATAACCGCCTGGATATTTTTTGCCAGACCTTCTCCTTCAAAGAACTTTATTCCTTTTTCAATCAGCTCACCACTGGGCGTAAATAAGGTAGTTTGTATGGCTGCTTTGTTGAATATTCTCCTGACCTCTTCCGTACAGCAGACTACAGTGTTTTCACGTGTAAAGAACTGTATCTTGGCGGGCTTGTTTTCAATCCTGAGCACAGCGGTTGTGAGATCAGAATACGGGACGTCCTCGATCAGCAGGTCATCAATTTCCTTGTCGGTAAAGTAGATCATAACAGTAAGGTTTTGTCTCTACTAATATACTATTATTTCATCATTATTCAGCCGTTGCATGAAATCGACATGACAGAACCGGGAACCGGAAAAATCACCAGTTACGCGTGACGAGTAACAGGAACCAAGAACCAATATAAGATCAAAGAAAAAAGATCCAAGATCAAAGATAAGACGACGTCGGGACTTCCGGACTGCATGACTTCCAGACTGCACGACACTTTTCCACTGTTTCACCTTTCCACCTTTCCACCGTTTCACTCTTCCACTGTTCCACCCTTCCACTGTATCCCTACAGATATTTCGTCCAGAAATAGTGCACCGGTTCACATTCATTGAAATCCAGGCTTTTATAAAGATTTTGAGCAGGCTCATTGTCTTCCCTTACCTCGAGGGTGATTTTGGAGCAACCGATTTTCTGTGCGTGTTCAATCACTCCTTCCATTAGCCTGCGCCCGGCTCCGGTGCCGCGGAATTCTTTCAATACGATCACATCATGTACGTTAATAAAGGGTTTCAGCGAAAAGGTGGCGAAATTGATAAAGCAGTTGGCCAGGCCGATCATTTTTTCACCGGCTGCAACAAACATGACCAGGCACGAAGGATGGTTTTTCAGTCCCTCCACCAGCTGTTTCCGTTGTTCGGGAGTATAAGGCCGGCCTGCTCCCATACGGTCGGTAATATAGGCATTCATGAGATCAGCCAGGGTTTCGCAATGGACCGGGTTTTCGAAATCACATTCCAGTACTTTCAGGGGCAACATGATGGATAGTATTTATAATACACGAATATACTATATTACTGTAAATGCAGGTAGTTTCATTCACCGGATTTTCAGCATGTAAGAAACAGGACAAAAGATCAAAGATCTAAGATCAAAGATCAAAGATCAAATGACGTCAAGACTTCCAGACTTCAAGACTGCAGGACTTCCCGACTGCACGACCTGCCGGCAGGCTGCCCGACACCTTTCCACTTTTCCACCTTTCCACCTTTCCACTTTGCCACTATTCCACCTTTCCGCCCTATGATATTTGCCCGATTTCTCTATCTTTGTCTCCATTTTATAACCCGATGGATCACATCCGAAATTTCTGCATCATCGCCCATATCGATCATGGCAAGAGCACACTGGCCGACAGGTTGATACAGCTTACCCACACCCTGACGGAACGGGAGTTCCAGGACCAGGTGCTGGATAACATGGACCTGGAAAGGGAGAGAGGTATTACGATCAAGAGCCATGCCATCCAGATGGAATACGAATTTCAGGGCAAGAAATACATATTGAACCTGATCGACACGCCCGGACACGTCGACTTTTCCTATGAAGTATCCAGGGCCATTGCCGCCTGTGAAGGGGCATTGCTGGTAGTCGACGCCACGCAGGGCATACAGGCTCAGACCATTTCCAACCTGTATCAGGCTGTTGATCACGGTCTGGAAATCATCCCGGTCCTGAACAAGATGGATTCCCCCAGCGCCATGCCTGACGAGGTGAAGGACCAGATTGTTGACCTCACCGCCTGTGAGCGGGAAGACATCATTGAAGCCAGCGCGCGAACAGGAATGGGCGTGGATCGGATCATCGAACAGATCGTTCTTCGCATACCGCCGCCGAAGGGAGATGTCAATGCCCCGCTGGAAGCGCTTATATTCGATTCAGTATTCAATTCATTCCGCGGTATCTACGCTTATTTTAAAATCCAGAACGGAAGGATTGCCCGGAATGACCATGTTA
>CAYMJH010000121.1:0-11392 GCA_964390385.1 uncultured Bacteroidales bacterium
TTGGGCTCATAACCCAAAGGTCGTAGGTTCAAGTCCTGCCCCCGCTACTAAAAAGGCCACCGGATTCCGGTGGCCTTTTTGTTTTAACGCAATGCTTATGTTCTGGACATACATTCTCTTCCCCTCAGAGTCACTCGAAGAGGACTCTGAGGAACCAAAATAACCTGCTACTTTATAATCAATTTCCGTGTAATACTTTCACCCTCTTTTTCCAACCGGATAACATATATACCCCTGTCCCAGGTTGAGACAGAAAGCGGGAAATCAGCAGGATCACCCGACCGGACGGTCTGTCCCAGCGAGTTGTAAATAACGAACCCTGAAAAGTCATCCTTTCCTTTGAGGTCAATAAAGCTTGTTGCCGGAACCGGGAAAACCAGGAAAACATTGTCATCGGCAGCTGTTTCTATCGACGAGACCTCCGTTAAGTATTCGTACGCTCCCATATCCACTGTTGAAACATTCGGGTGACCCAGTATGTCATAATGGGGGGTCTGGGTTGAGGGATTGCCTTTATTGATGGCCGGGGAATTCTCCCTTAACTGTAAACCGTCATCCTCAGTCATAGCCATCCCATCATCACCCAGCGGGTTGAGTCCGCTGACAAACCGGGGATCATCATAGATCACTCCTTCACCGGTAAACATTTCATCATTTTGCATATCGGAATAAGTTATGCTTACCCAGCCGCTGTCATTGTATATGCCTCCTGTCCCCGCTTCATCAGCGGTATTATTCCATACAATCGAATTATTGATTACAGCGAATGCACCGGGGTGCAACAACGAAATGGCTCCTCCGTACCGGGCCGAACTGTTGTTGGCAAGGGTGGTATTATTCAGCGCCACACTCCCGTAATTTATCGCTATGGCCCCTCCGCCAAAATCTGCCCTGCCCTTTGCTGCATTATGGGAAAACACACAGTTGGTGATACCGACCACTGCAGTGTCGCCTAAATAGATTGCGCCTCCGGTCCCGGGATTGGGATCTTCTCTCACAGCTTCATTGTTGTAAAGGAAACAATCCTCCAAAACCATTTTACCCCCTGTAACACTGATCCCACCGCCTCCAATGGTTGCCTTGTTCCGGGCAAAATAACTTTGGGTGATCATACCTGAATCGGATTGCATATGGATTGCCCCGCCCCACATGGCCTCATTCGATGTAAAATGGCTTCCATTTACTGTCATGGCGCCCCGGTTATAAATGGCTCCTCCCCGATTGTCCGTAATATTGCTGTCAAACACACAATTTTCTATAGCAACACTCGATCCGTCATTGAAAATACCACCCGCTGAAATTGATTCATTCCCGGAAAAAATACAGGAATCAATATAACCGGCAGCACCAAAAAGGTAAATGGCTCCATAACCTGACTGATTCTTAACAAAACGGCAGTTCCTTATAATGGCCTCTGAATAATCGAGAAACACCGCGCTGCCTCCAAAAGTATTGTTTTTCTGAAACAGGCAATTGCTGATGATGGCATTACCGGGATTAATACACAGGCCTCCTCCGTATTGTCCTGATTCCATGATCAAACTCACCTTGTGTCCCAGGTTCAGTTCATTTCTTATCCCTTCACCATCGGCCTGTGATATCCCGACTACGGGAATCACAATTCCTGTGTCGGTTCCGCTCATGGTGACCATGGCCTCAGCAACATTATTGAATATCACAGCTGCAATGGCTCCGGCATTTTGTGCCTGCAGGGCTTTAACGGCAAAGGTGCAACCACCGCGCTGTATGAGGGCAATTTTACCCGCGAGGGCACCAACCGAAGTACACGCATCCAAAGGATCAGCCAGCACGACCTCACCGGTCACTGAAAAATCGAGGTTCCCAAACTGGGCTGAAGTATTTGAATAGTCCCCGACCAGCGAAGCAGGTTCCGTAAGGGTAAAATGCTTCGGACTATAAGCATCCTGGATGGTAAATCCATCAATAACCGAGCCGTAAATGCCTGAAACCGTTTCCATGATCCGGATACTGTTGTCATAGCTATAATCAACCGCGCCGATGTCTCCGGAAAGAACCGTTTCATTGGCCCCCGGAGTTCGCTCATCAATGGAAATCTCCGTTCCGGCAAATCCCCCGAAAACACTGACCCCTGCAGGTACATTAAACTTGCTGTACCGGTCCGATCCGTTTCCTGGCTTGTAAGTTCCGGCAGCCACCCAAACTGCATCACCGCTGTGTGATGCACTTAGCATAGCTGCCAGGTCAGAAGAGGCATTGGTCCATGAAGAGCCATCACCTGTGCCTTGCGAAACAGGTTTTACAAAACGAAGTGACTGAGCATATAGCTCTATACAGCTTGTGCTTGTTAAGATGAGAACAAGTACAATGAAAAGACTATTTTTCCTCATGATACTTGCTTTTTTATCAAATGTAAGACAATTTCGGTTCAAACCATCTAATAATAAAAGAT
Source organism: uncultured Bacteroidales bacterium (assembly GCA_964390385.1). Classification (GTDB taxonomy): domain Bacteria; phylum Bacteroidota; class Bacteroidia; order Bacteroidales; family UBA10428; genus UBA5072. Next base: position 2,432 of record CAYMJH010000121.1, read on the forward strand.
TTATATTGGTTAATCCGGGGTTCCGGTCAAAAATTCCTGCAATGCCATAAGTGTTATAGACCTATGCTTGTATCCTATTGATTATATTGTTTATACATTTATCATTCATCCATCCTCAGTGCGCTCTGAAAAGGTGCTCTTCGGTGATTCGTGTGATATAATTATGAAAAGCATAAGCTAATCCGTCTTTTCAGAAAAAAGAAAAGAAATTTATAGCTATTTTAGTAACCCTTAAACATACCGTATGAAATATGCAGCATGGATTATAGGCCTGGTTTTTATTGCTTCAGGCTGTATGGAAGAAACAGGTTCCCCGGAAAAGAAGGTTTTTACGCCTCCGGTGAGTTATGAAACCGCGTCGGCATGGGCTGACAGCATCGTCAGCCTGCTGACCCTGGATGAAAAGATCAGCCTCATCGGCGGCGACAGGATCTTCTTCACCAACGCCGTCCCCCGGCTTAACATACCGGCTGTGATGATGACCAATGCCACCCAGAGCATCCACCTGCGCGATCGCTTTCACGAGATCGTTTACGAAACGGTATTGCCAAAATCTACGGCATTTCCATCCCCCATCCTGCTGGCTTCAACCTGGAACCGTTCCCTGGCAGCACAATATGCACAGGCCATCGGCGAGGAATGCAAGGCCGGGGGCATTGGCGTGCTGCTTGGGCCCGGCATGAACATCTACCGCATCTCGCAATGCGGCCGCAACTTTGAATATTTCGGTGAAGATCCTTTTCTCGCGGCATCCATGATTGAGAATTATGTCACCGGACTGCAAAGCACCGGCACCGTAGCCACGTTGAAGCATTTTGCCGCCAACAACTCCGACTTCTTCCGCCGCAGAAGCAATTCCGTGGTGGACGAACGCGCGCTCTTCGAGATCTACACCCCCGCCTTCAAGGCCGGAATCGACGCCGGCGCCATGGCTGTGATGACCTCCTATAACCTGCTCAACGGTGAATGGTGCAGCCAGAGCAACTATGCCATCGACACACTGCTGCGCATGCAGCTGGGATTCAGATGGCTGGTCATGACCGACTGGTGGGCGGTGTATGACGGCGAAAAAGTAATCAGGTCGGGCCAGGACCTCGAAATGCCTTACCGCATTGCCACGGCAAACATCAAACCCCTCCTCGACAGCAATAAGATCACGGTGGGCCATATCAACCGGATGGTGAAAAGCATCCTGACTACCCTTTATGCCATGAAATCCTATGACCGTAAACCTGACACCACCTTGCTTGCCTCATTTGCCGCCCATGAGGAAGTTGCCTTGCAGACCGCCCGCGAAGGCATTGTGATGCTGCGAAATGAAAACCGGATTTTGCCCCTTAAACCGGAAGTTAAAAATATACTGCTGACCGGCTTTTTTGTCGATGACATTGCCCGCGGCGGTGGTTCGGGAACGGTCGAAGGCTATCATATCGTTAACCTGCGCACAGCGCTGCAGGATGAATTCGGTGAAAAGCTGTCGGTAAGCCCGCAGGCAAGGGATGAAGAAATCCGTTCGGCCGATGCGGTCATCCTCAGCATCGGCACGCTGGACAGCGAGGGATGGGACCGGCCTTTTGACCTGCCTGACACTACCGAAGGCCTGGTGAAAAGGATCACTGAACTTAATCCCAATACCATCGTCATTGTCAACTCCGGAGGCGGCGTCAACATGTCGGGTTGGAATCAGCAGGCGGCAGCCATTCTTTATGCCTGGTACGGGGGACAGGCAGGAGCCAGGGCCGTGGCCGGGATCATCTCGGGGAAAGTCAACCCGTCAGGGAAACTGCCCGTCACCATCGAAATGAGTTTCAAAGACTCCCCCGGCTATGGATATATACCGGAAGGCGAAACCTTGTATTCCGGCTGGAACGAAGAAGCCGAACGCGTTCACCCGGTGTTCGATGTGCCCTATAACGAAAGCATCTTTGTCGGATACCGCTGGTACGAAAAGAAAGACGTCGAACCCCTGTATCCCTTCGGATTCGGATTGTCATTCACTACTTTCCGTTATGACAACTTGCGGCTTTCTTCAAGGTCATTCCATGCCGGTGAGCCGTTAACCGTTACCTTTACCGTTACCAATACGGGTAAAACAGCAGGTTCGGAAACGGCACAGCTTTACATCGCTGATCAGGAATCAAAAGTTCCCAGGCCGGTTAAAGAACTGAAGGGATTTGAAAAATTCAGCCTGAATCCCGGCGAATCCAAAAAAGTGGTGATCACCCTGCAGGGTGAGGACTTTTCTTACTGGAGCCCTGAAAAGAAAGACTGGTACGCTGAACCGGGCAAATTCACCATCCTGGTCGGCCCTTCCTCGGCCCAAATCGAACTAAGAAAAGAAGTTACTTTTATGCAAAATTGAAAAGAATAATGAACAAGGAACACCGAATACTGAATATCGAAGATAATACGTTCTTTGTCTTATCTTCTGCCTTCGATGTTCGATATTCCTTGTTGGATATTTAAATCATTCCTAATCAATAGCGCTGCTTTTACCCTATGAGAATATACATCGGTATCGATATCGGGGGGACCAATGTAAACATCGGTGTGGTTTCGGAGGAGCCGGCAATCGTGGCTGAAACCATGATCAAAACAGAAGTGGAAAAAGGACCTGAAAACGCAATCAACCGTATATCCGATACCTTGCAGCAAATCATCTCCAAAAGCCGGAAAGATTTCCAATGCCACAGTATCGGAGTTGGCATACCGGGGTTGCTGGATGTGGAAAACGGTACTATCATGGAGGCCTCCAACCTGCCGGGATGGCAGCAATACCCCATGGCCGGCGAACTCAGCAAGCAGGTCGGCCTGCCTGTCTTTATCGAAAATGACGCCAATCTCGCCGCACTGGGTGAACACTGGATGGGGGCCGGCCGCGAAGCCATGGATCTCTTCATGATTACCCTGGGATCAGGCATTGGAGGAGCATTGCTGGCCGGCGGGAAGATCTTCCGGCTGCATCCTTCTGCCGGGGAGTTCGGCCATATGATCATTGATAAATCAGGGGCAAACTGTGTCTGCGGCAGAAAAGGCTGCCTCGAAACCTTTGTCAGTAAACACGGATTGCAACGGCTGGTAAGGAAAATAATGCCCGGATATCCTGCTTCACCCCTGCAAAATCTTGACGTAAAAAGTATAACGCCCCAGTTGCTGGCCACCCATGCCGGCCAGGGAGAGCCGCTGGCTCATCATATCTTCAGGGAAGCCGGTGAAGCCCTGGGCATAGCCATCAGCAATGTCATAAACCTCACAGGGGTAACCTGCATCATCATCGGAGGTGGCATTGCCAATGCATGGGAATGGATGCGCGAATCCGCAAGGGTTTCCATTGAAACCAATGTCTTTTCATCTATGCTGTCCAATGTTACGGTAAGCAGGGCAGCCCTGGGAGAAAAAGCGGGTTTTGTGGGTGCGGCAAAGCTGGCCGCTGATTCCCTTGCTGCCTTATAAATGCTGGTTCATCATCAATCTGAAGGCTCATGAATAAAACGGAAAAGAAAGCTGAACGCCTTGTATCCCTCGATGCCCTGCGGGGTTTTGATATGTTGTGGATCACAGGCGGAGAAGGCCTTGTTTTCAGTCTTGCTGCCCTCACGGGATGGCCGGTCTTCACCTGGGCTGCATCCCAGATGGAGCATGTTCCCTGGGAAGGCTTCGTGTTTTACGATATGATATTCCCGCTCTTTCTTTTCATCGCCGGCGTTTCCATGCCCTTCTCCATCCTGAAAAGAAAAAAGCGCGGAGAGAGCATGAAAAGCATTTACCGGCATCTCTTTAAAAGGTTATTGCTGCTCATTTTGCTGGGCTGGATCTATAACGGGCTGCTTCACTTCGATTTCGAAAACCAGCGATGGGCCAGCGTGCTCGGACGAATCGGGCTGGCCTGGTTCTTTGCAGCCCTTATCGTGCTGAATTCCTCTGTCCGTTGGCAGGTCGTCTGGTTTGCCGGCATATTGCTTTCTTACTGGGCCATGATGAAATTAATCCCTGTACCGGGATTCGGAGCCGGCGTTCTCACTCCGGAAGGCAATTTATGCGCCTACATCGATCAGCAACTGCTCCCCGGCACCTTCTGCTGCTATAAATTTGGCGATAACGAAGGGTTCCTTTCCACCCTGCCGGCCATTTCAACGGCATTGCTGGGAGCCCTGACAGGCCATTTGCTGAACGCGGAAAATCACCGGCTGAACAAACTGAAAAAAGGATTGATCATGCTGGCTGCGGGAATTGTCCTGTTGGCTATAGGAAAGGCCTGGGGACTGGTATTCCCTGTTATCAAAAACCTATGGACCAGTTCTTTTGTACTTTATGCCGGGGGATGGAGCCTGATGCTGCTGGCCGTATTTTATCTTATCATTGATGTCTGGAAGATCCGTGCCTGGTCATTCCCCTTTGTGGTAATCGGTCTGAATTCCATCACCATTTACATGCTGACTTCCGGGATCATCAATTTTCATGACATGAGCCGGTATTTCTTCCCGGGCATTACCGGTCTTTTTTCTGAACCCGTACAGCCCGTCATCATTGCATTGACTTATATTCTTTGCGAATGGATGCTTCTGTATTTATTATACAGGAAAAAAATATTCTTAAAAGTCTAAAGTAATGATGATCTGAAACAGCATCCGTCCCCCCTTGGGGGGATTAGGGGGTGTTCCTGATTTTCTACTTCCCCACATACTGCCTCGCATAATACTTTGCAGTCAGCTTCTCACCCGTAGCCCTTTCTATCATCTCATTCCAGTAATACCTCGATCCCGGTCTGAATACCTTTTCCTTCAGGAACTCACCCATTTCGGTATGGCCGGTGTAAGAAGGATCCTTTTCGCCAAGAATGTTCTCCTGCATGTAGGCATTAAGCTGGGCCGCCAGCAGGTCGCCCAGCAGGTAATTATGATAATAGCAGGGAACGGTGGCAACATGAATCTTCGACGCCCAGTCGGGTTCATTCCTTCCTTCCGGCTTTTTCATCAATTGGTAGGTGGCTGCAAGATCCCACCATAGCTTGTTAAGATCCTGGCCGGGATCTTCATACATGCTTTTCTCAAACCTGAACATCACCTGGCACCAGCGGCTGAAGACCAGCTTTTCAAGACGGGCATAGGACCAGGCATCCCCGGAAATCTTTTTGGTTTCTTCTGCCGAAAGCCCCAGGTTGCTTTCCATCCACCTGGCATTCGAGGCCATGTTGCCGAAAAAGTTGGCAATGGCTTCCGTGGTAAAGATATGAGCCTGTTCACGCAGGGCAAAGGGCAGGCTGCGGTCAATGTACTGATCATAAACGGCATGTCCCAGCTCATGCAAGAGGGTATTCATCCATTGCTGGTTGTTCCGGAGATTGGCCACCACTCTTACATCGCCGGCCCGGTCAATGGAGGTGCAATAGGCATGCTGATACTTGCCCGGCTTTTCATATAAGTCGCTCCGGTCAAGGATAGGCTGAACCTCAAGACCGATGCCTTCGTAATACTTTTTGGCAATGGCAAGGATATCCTTGTCGGCATAATACCGGTCAAGGTCAGATTCGTATATCTTCGGTGCTTCCTGGAAGAAACGGTTCTGGTAATGCCAGGGCATAAGGTTTTCAGGGGCGATTTTAAGCTGCTGCGCCAGGGCAAGGTCCATCAGGCCCTTCAGTTCGGTAAAGGCATCCTGGGTGAGGTAATCGAGTTCATCAAACAGCTTCAGGATTTCAGCCGGGTCCTGGTCTGACGTCTTCAACGCCATGTAACCCAGGTCACGGGCTATCTCATTGCGCAGGATGACCAGGTTTTTGACGTCTTCTGCCACGGCATTGCCGATCTCCTTGCTGGCCAGCCAAACCTTCTCAAGTTCAGCAGAATTTTTTGAATTCACCAGGATACTGTCGATCTCGTTGTCCGATAATGATTTTCCGTCAACCCGGGCCCTGAAGGTCGAGAACTTCTTTTCCACCGCTACCTGGGCATCGATCAGTTTCTTCAGCTTCAGGGTATCGATCTGGTATCGGATCATGGTATTGTAAATCACATCCAGTTCCCGCCTGATCAGTGAATCACCGATGGCCGGTTCCTCCCTGAACGCTTTTACCTTTTTGAACTTCTCCGGGTCAGCCAGGATCCTGGAATAAGCCAGCTCATTTTCCGAGACGCTGTTGTAATCTTCATCCCTTCCCGAAACCGTGGCCTGGAAATAAGATTTGTTCCATTCGGTGTAAGCAGGGACAATTTCCTTGTCCAGTGAACGAAGAAAGGCATCCGCTTCTTTTTCCATACGTTTTGTTACATTGGTGCATGCTGTCATAATGAATACTGCAAGTAATGAATTGAATAATACCCTGGTTGTTTTCATGATTTCCTGAGTTATTAATAATATCCCCTGCGAATATATAGAATCTTTTGACACCCCGAAAGGGTCCCCCCACCCTGCCAGGGTGGGGGGACCCTTTCGGGGTGGGGGGACCCTGGCAGGGTGGGGGGACCCTTTCGGGGTGGGGGGACCCTGCCAGGGTGGGGGGACCCTTTCGGGGTGGGGGGACCCTGCCAGGGTGTCAGGTTAACAAACGTGGTAAGGTATTTGTTATATATTTGCAGAAACTTAAAAATTGTAAAACAATGGTATTGCCAGGTCAGTTGATCATTCTTGGGGTATTTATGCTGCTTAGCTGGATTGTCGGTGCGCAGCTTAAATCAAGGTTTAAAAAGTATTCACAGATCCCGGCCAATTACGGTCTGACCGGGAAGGATATTGCCGAAAAAATGTTGCGTGACCATGACATACACGACGTAAAAGTCCTTTCCGTCCAGGGAGAGCTTTCCGATCATTATAACCCCACCAACAAAACCCTGAACCTGAGCCAGTCGGTTTATTATAGCAACAGCGTTGCCGCTGCAGCAGTGGCTGCGCATGAATGCGGACATGCCATCCAGCATGACCAGGCCTATTCATTGCTGCAGTTCCGTTCAGCACTCGTGCCCATCCAGAACATCAGCGCAAAAGTCATCAACCTTGTTTTCTATGCCATGTTTTTCGGGGCCGTTTTGTTCCAGGGACTGATAAGCTTCAACACCGCCCTGATCGTGATCATTGCCTGCTACGGCATTTTTTCACTGTTCGCATTGGTAACGCTGCCGGTTGAGATCAATGCCAGTCAAAGAGCATTGGCCTGGCTCAACAACAGCAATATTACAGCAGGCCAGACCCATGAACAAGCCAAAGACGCCCTGAAATGGGCCGCCTATACCTATGTGGTAGCCGCCCTGTCCTCGCTGGCCATGCTTTTCTATTACCTGATGTTGTTCGTAGGGGGAAGGAATGATTAAGAAGGGACACCCAGGCTCAATAAACGGAATATTCTTTCCGCTGTGTTCTCAAGCAGATTGCCGGCATTTTTTAAAGCCTGCTCCAGCGGCATGGGCTTATCCATAATGGAGACCAGGACATGTATTCCCTTTTCATATAATGCTTCATAACCCTTATCAAGCGATCCTGCAACAGCAATCACAGGCTTTTGGTATCGATTGGCCAGCGAGGCAACACCAACAGGGGTTTTACCGAATTGCGTCTGGAAATCAATTTTGCCTTCCCCGGTTATCACAAGATCAGCCCATGCCATCCATTTGCCCAGATCGGTTATCTCACTGACCACATCGAATCCCGGCCTGATACCGGCACCGAAAAAGGCCGTCATTCCGGCGGCAAGACCTCCGGCAGCACCGCCTCCGGGCAAACGTTCAATATCCCTGCCCAGTTGTTTTTCTATCTGCCGGGCAAAATGCCGTAAATTACGGTCGAGTCTTCCTGCCATGGCAGCACCGGCACCTTTTTGCGGTCCATATACTGCCGACGCCCCGTTTTTACCGGTCAGCGGATTGCTTACATCAGAGGCAACGCAGATTTCGCTTTCTGTCATCCGTTCATCCATACCGGCGACGTCAATATAATCCAGGTCACCCAGAGAACCTCCTCCCGGGGCAAGATCCCGTCCTTTTTTATCAAGAAATCTGATCCCCATTGCCTGCGCAGCCCCCATACCGCCATCATTGGTCGCACTGCCCCCAACCCCTACGATTATTTTTCTGCAACCCTTATCCAGCGCATTTTTAATTAATTCTCCCGTGCCATAGGTCGTGGTTACAAGGGGATTCCTTTCCTGCGGTTCCAGTAATTCAAGTCCCGATGCTGCAGCCATTTCAATCACTGCCGTTTTACCGTCTCCCAGTAAGCCATAAAAGGAAGGGATCAACCGCATGAGGGGATCATGCACCCGTGTTCTGACGATCCTTCCCCCCGTAGCATCCACCAGGGAACCTACCGTTCCTTCTCCCCCGTCAGCCAACGGAAGGATCATGATGTCAGCATGGGTCATGACCCGCCTGATGCCGGCTGCCAAATGCAGGGCAACCTGTTTGGCCGGCATGCATTCCTTAAAGGAATCAGGGCATACCAGAATGCGCATAGCCAATGGATGTAAATTGCTGATAAAATTAAAACATATTTCCATTGCCAGGCCACAGGGTTACTTTTTTACGGCCATCCCGGAAAACGATACCAGGATGCATTGTTTCAGGACTCATTCACAACGAGATTGTTTAAAATCATCACAAACCAATGATGCAGATCATCACTTTCAGCCTTAACCGGTGACGAAAACCTCCGTAAACTCTTGCATAAAATCAATTATATGAAACGAATCATTATTTTGGCCTTGCTGGTTTTCACGATCTCAATAGCGGGTTTTTCTCAAATCTCCAATGCACAGGCTATGTTCCTGTATAATTTTTCAAGGCTGATAAAATGGCCCGAATCCACGGGCCAGACCGATTTTATTTTTGGTGTGCTGGGCAATCAGGAAGTGTACAATAATCTTGTCACCATAACAAACGGTAAGAAAGTAGGGACACAATCCATTGTGGTAAAATACTTCAGGGATTCCAGGGAAGTGACAGCATGCCAGGTTATCTTTGTTGCCAATAATAA
>CAYMJH010000122.1:0-11378 GCA_964390385.1 uncultured Bacteroidales bacterium
AACCTGGACAGGCAGAACCAAAATCTGCAGTGCTACCGTTACACCATCGGACAGTGCCCTGAAAGGTGTGCAAAAATACAAAAAAAGGCGGTATCGCCAAGATTTTACCGGGCAATTTTGGACTCTTCCGCGGCTTTCAGTCCGTCGGCTGTCATGATCCAGCTGCGTCCCGGCCAGGCCAGGTCATAGCAGTCTTTTTCGCCCTGCCGGAAATCCAGGATATCACAAAGCGGGGAAGAAAAACTGACACGGGTGTTTACAGGGATCCTCATTTCGATCTCCACTTTACCCATGCGCCAGAAATCATCCCCGTCCATTTCAAAATACTTGTCGAGGATGATTACCGAATCGCGGACATCATAATCATAGCTGACTTCCTCAAGGTGTTCGCCGGCATTGGCCATGCTGATATGACGCATATGCCTTTTTACGCTCACCGATATTTCCTGCTGGCCGGACGCCGGTAAAAGGCTGAGGGAAACCTTTCCGTACAAGGTTTCGTGTCGCTTGTTGTACAGGATGTCATAGTTGAATATCGAATAGCTGACGGTGTTCCTATTGCCGGCGTTGTCATTGAGGTCAATAAAAAGTGTAGCATCCTCCGTGCATTTGACGGTTCGGCTATCGCTGTCCAGGGCTTTTGAGGAGAAACCCGAAAGCTCGGAGAACAACAGGGTAAGAAAAAGCACAAGCGCCAGTATCCAGGCTGTTAATGCGGTGGCTCGCAACAACGTATTGCCGGTTTGGATGTGAAATAACAGTTTTATTCCTCCATACAACAAGGCAACCACAGGGATAAAAACAAGGATGAAAAGCGATAAGACCAGCAGTTTGAAATTACCGCTGCCGGACATCCATACGGATGCATCAGGCAGGAACCATCCTTGCAGCAGGTCGTTACCGCTGAAAAAATCGGCGTGCCCGAAAAACAGGACAATGAGGAAGGCCATGAATACCGATCCGGCGATCAGAATAAGTATGCCCAGGGTATAGCCAATGACTTTGAATACGGCTCTGATAAAGGATCCAAGGATTCTAAAAATATCATCAACGGAGTTTCTTGTCTTTTCAGAATGGGTCCAGGCCTGAAAGGAATTCCTGACCTTGCCGTATTCTTCCGATATTGATTTTTCAATGGTATTGATGGTGACCGGCTTGCCTTTCATCTCCAGTTTCTGGGAGGTGGTTAACGCTTTGGGGAGGACCAGCCATAAAATGGCATACACCACCAGCCCGGCTCCTTTAAAGAAAAACAAAACAACAAAGGCGATCCTTATCCACAGGGGGTCAATGTTAAAATAAGCTCCCAATCCGGCCGCAACACCCCCAAGATAATGGTTGTCAATGTCGCGGTAAAGCTTTCGGTTCGCCTGGCGTTCCCGGGAAGCCTCTTCGTGCTCCGTTTTCTCGCCGAATTGAAAGTCTTCTATGGTCCCCAGCGTTTTGACGATTTCGTCCACATCGGGCATTGTGATCACCTGCTTGCCCTGCGTGATTTTTTTTCCCAGCAGTTCGGAAATACGCTGCTCGATATCTGCGATGATCTCCTTCCCTTCATCGCCGTCTTTTTCGAAATGCGCTTTCAGGGCGTCGAGGTATTGCTGCAGCGCTTTGTAGGCATCCTCATCCATATGGAATTGCATGCCGCCGATATGGGCCTGTATAGTTTTTTTCATATCCGTTTCAGTAATAGGTGAGGTTATTATTCTTGGCTTACGGATGCGACAGCTTCAACCAGCTCTTTCCATGAAGCATCCAGTTCGGTGAGAAATGCCCTCCCTTTTTCCGTCAGGGCATAATATTTACGGGGAGGCCCCTGTGTGGATTCCTCCCAGCGGTAGCTCAGCAAACCCATATTCTTCTGACGGGTAAGCAGGGGATACAATGTTCCCTCCACAATGATCAGATCAGATTCTTTCAATTTTTTCAAAATATCGGAAGCATAGGCATCTCCCTTGGAAAGAATGGAAAGAATGCAAAATTCCAGCACTCCTTTTCTCATCTGTGCTTTAACATTCTCGAGATTCATGACTGTTTTTTTAATGAACACTTAAGCAGTTGTCAATCATACCGGGGACTTTACTTTTTTCTTCCCCTGAAGGTTTTTTTAACATTTTCATATTCATCGTGCATAAACTTCCCGATATTGGAAGCGTTTACAGGATCCCCTCTCATTTCAAGCTTTTGGGCTGTAGTTCGCGCCTCGGGAACAACGATCCACAGGATAATGTAGATCAGAAATCCGATGCCGAATCCAAAGAAAATAATCAGAAAGATCACCCTGATGATGAGAGGATCCAGCTTAAAATACATGCCGATTCCGCCACATACCCCTCCCAGCACCCGGTTGTCGGGATCACGGTATAACCTTTTGGGTCGCGGCGTTGCAGGCTCACTTTCAGGTTCTGATTCGGAACCTTCTCCTATCTCCACAGGATCGCCCATGATGCGGATCACCTCCTCAATATCGCGAAGGGTGATCACCTGCTTTTCCGCAGAGATTCTTTCTCCGAACAATTCGGAGATACGGCTTTCAATATCACTGACAATATCTTTCCTTTCTTCCTTGTTGGAAAAATGGCCTTCAATCCGGTCAAGGTATTCTTTCAGCCGGATATAAGCGTCTTCATCAATGTGAAAGACCTGATTGGCCATATTGACGGTAAGGGTTTTTTTCATGACTTCAGATTATTGGTTTACTTATGATGCTGTTTATTAAGATATGCAGTAATCGGATTTGCTTTTTTAGGATTGATGCTGCTCCATTCAGTAATATTTAGCCACGAATGCACGAAAATCATTAACCTGTCTTTATAAGACTATCATTGTTACCGCCTTGGTATGTAACCCGTTCTCATCCTCGGGGCCAACCGGTTGTGCAGGCTTGCCCGCAGACAACAGGACTGACTTGTCCTTTTCGAAGTCCCGGATTCCCTTCCCGTCATTCCGGGAGGGAATTGCCGTTAAGGGCATGCCGGATACCCGGTGTGTTGGCAGCCCATGATGCAGATGCATTGACGCAAGAACTGCAAACATAATCACAATACCCAGGATGAAGAGCCAACGATAAAACCGGTTAAAATAATATTTCATTACTATGTTATAAATAATAAAATACAATACAAAGATATAAAAATAAAATTATACTATGCAATACACAGTACTAATTTTTTTTGTTTTCTTTTAACCCAATGCAAATCAACGTTATGAATATAGACTAGACCGAGGGTAGAAACCACACCGTGCTTGTTGCTTTGTTGTCCAATAAAGAATGCAATCATTTTACGAATGAATTTTCAGTCCTGAATTCGCATGCGTGGCCATTTAAGTTATTTATTTTTACAGCCGGGAATCGTCAAAAATTAATATTCACTGCAACATCCAGTAATGAGAGCTATAATACAACGGGTGAGGGAAGCATCCATTACCATTGACGGCTCATTGCACGCCTCCATCAGCAATGGTCTGCTGGTATTGGTAGGGATCGAGGATGCCGATGACCGGGAGGATGCAGCCTGGCTGGCCGGTAAAATTGTCAGGCTGCGCATATTCAGCGATGAAGAGGGCATCATGAATTTGCCCGTGAACGAAGTGCACGGTGATATCATGGTGGTCAGCCAGTTTACCCTGTATGCATCAACGGTTAAGGGGAACAGGCCTTCCTATTACAGGGCTTCCAAACCCGGGAAAGCCATTCCGCTGTACCAGGATTTTATCACGCTGCTTGAAAAGGAGCTCAACCATGAGGTGAAAACAGGGATATTTGGGGCCGATATGAAGGTTTCACTGGTGAATGACGGGCCTGTGACGCTATTCATCGATACAAAGAACAAGGAATAATGACCATATTTTTTATACCTTTGTCCTGCATTTTTTCGACGGTTCATGACCCACAACATCTTTCATCCTGTCTACCTGCGGCAAGACAGCGTAATGCAGCCCCAAACCGTTGATACAACGGTGATTCCTTCGCCCGTAAGCGTTATTGAAAACAGGGTCACCGATGTTGAGGCAGCTTCGCGGCCACCCCAGGCAAAAACCGATAGCCTGCAACAGGAAGTCGGCCGGAAGACCGTTCCGGCCATTCAGGTGACGGATACCCTGAAAGCTGCAAAAAAGGCCGTGTACAATCCTTATATCAGAACCTTCAATACTGCGGAGAACTTTTTAATCAGCAATTCCCTCAGCCATTTGGGAATACAATTCCCGGGCCGGGATTCGGCCGATTCCCTTTCAGGGGCAAAGACAACCGCCACTACGCTGCCACAGGAAGCCTTTCCGCTTCAGGCCAGGATCAGGACTTATGTCGATTGGGTGCTGCCGGTTATCCTGGTCGTGGTTTTACTGTTTATCTGGATCAAAATCTTTTATAACAAATTTTTTTCCTTTTTGGCCAATTCTTTGATAAGTTACCAGTTGTCGGTTAAGCTTTTCCGCGAAAAAAACGTATTGCTGAAAAGGGTGTCGCTGGTGCTGGATGTCATATACTATATCGTATTGGCCTTTTTTTTGTATGAATCCTTTACCTTTCTTCAGATTTCACCTGCCAGGCTGACATCCTACAACCTGTTCCTGTTTTTTTTCAATATCCTTATCTTGTATGCCATTCTTAGGAGCATTGCGCTCAGATTGTTCAACTATCTGTTCAAAACAGAGCCGGTCATTTCCGAATTTGTCCATAATAACTTCATCATTAACAAAAGCATCGGGATCATCCTTTTTCCCGTCACCATAGCCTTGTGCTACATGCCTGAAAGTCTTGCCGGTATTCTGCTGGTAACCGGGCTGACCGTGCTGGGTGCAGGCATTATTTTCAAAATTATACGTGGCTATCAAATAATTATTCGTAAGGATATTTTATTATTCTATTTGATTTTGTACCTTTGTACCCTTGAAATTTTACCCCTTTTTATTGGGTATAAGGTTTTTATGTCGCTGTTATAGAGTCATTTAATATAGAGAAAACCTTTATGAAAATCAAAAAAATCCTGGTTTCTCAGCCTCAACCTGATTCGGAAAAATCTCCTTACTATGAATTAGCTGAAAAAAACAACGTTAAAATAGACTTCAGACCTTTCAGTCATGTGCTGGGAGTCCCCTGTAAGGATTTCCGCAGGCAGCGCATCGATATCCTGGCCCATTCGGGGGTTATATTCAGCAGCAAAACCGCCATTGATCATTTCTTCAGAATTTGCGGCGAAATGAGGATCACGGTCCCGGATACGATGAAATACTTTTGCGTTTCAGAATCGGTAGCCTTTTATTTGCAGAAATACATCATTTACAGGAAGCGGAAAATATTTCACGGCAATGGTACCGTGGTCGACATGATGGAAATCATCCTGAAGCACGCCGATGAGAAATACCTGCTGCCATTGTCGGATCAGCAGAATGAAGAGCTGACACTGCTGCTGGATAAACAGAAAGTAAAATACTCAAAGGCCATATTGTATCAGAATGTTTGTCTGGATCTTTCCGATCTCAGCATCATCAATTATGACCTGCTGGTTTTCTTCAGTCCTTCCAGCTTTAAATCGCTGCTGAAGAACTTTCCGGAATTCAAGCAAAACGAAATAAAAATAGGATCTTTCGGCAGCTCAACCGCAAAAGCCATCCTTGAAGCCGGTCTGAGGCTTGATTTACAGGCTCCAAGACCGGAAGCCCCGTCGATGATTGCCGCCCTTGAGCTTTATATCAAGGAGCAAAACAGGAATTGCAGGAAGTAACACTCCAGCCAGGAAATTTTCTTTCATATCCTTTATTTCATATTATCAGCTTCTACGGGCATCCCCGTAAGCCATGATGCAAATCATCGCGGATGGCAAAAACCATTTGCAACCCGCCGGTCTTTTATACGTAAAATAAAGCAAATTTCACAGCTATGAAAAAAGCGTTATCGTCGTCGCGTCAGAGAATTTGTAAGAGGTGCAACAAGAAAATAACGGAAGACATGATTTGTGCAAGTTGCAAAAATGAATTGCTGAGCCAGTATGATTCAAAGGTAGGATGGAAAATCGCCTATGAAATTGAGAAGGTCAGCCGTCATATTATGCGCAACACACGCAGTAGCGATCCGGAAGAATATTTCCCTGCCTGCGAATGAAAATTCAGGCTTCAGGGGACCTTTTTTCCGGCATTCAAAACAACTCCGGCAATTTTAGTTTCATAATGCTGCTCCTGGTCAGAGTATTTGCATTATTTTTGCGCGCTGTACTTAATCTTCAATTGTGATATGAAAACAATGCCGCGCCGTAAGGTAAGAATATGGCTTGCCCTCCCTGTTGTGCTGATCCTGGCACTCGGTTTTACCTATAGTAAGGACAAGGAATTTGAGATCATCAAGAACCTGGACATATTCTACTCCCTTTTCCGGGAACTGAATCTTTTTTATGTTGATGAAACCAATCCCAAGAAAATCATTGAGTCCGGCATAGAGGGCATGCTGAAATCGCTCGATCCCTATACGACCTACATTCCGGAAGAAGAACAGAAGAATTTTGCCTTCATAACAACGGGTGAATATGGCGGCATCGGAGCCCTGATAAGAAAGGGAGGAGAATATACCATCATTCTTGAACCCTATGAAGGATTTCCGGCGCAACAGGCAGGGCTTAGGGCAGGGGACACCCTCCTCTCCGTAAACGGGATCTCCACCCGCGGAAAAGAGATCAGCCAGGTCAGCGAGATGCTCAAGGGAACGCCTAAAACTACAGTCAGGCTTGAGCTGAAAAGAATCGGTGAGACGGGTGTAATCGAAAAAAGTCTGATCCGCGAACAAATATCCATTCCCAATGTGCCTTATGCCGGGATTGTCAAAGAGGGGATCGCATATATAAGGCTGTCCAATTTTACCAAAGATGCCGGTAAGGAAGCACAGGCTGCCCTGAAACAAATGACGGACCAGGGAGCAAGATCCGTCATCCTCGATCTGAGGGGAAATCCAGGGGGCCTGCTGGTTGAATCGGTCAATGTCACCAACCTGTTTGTAAGAAAGGGCCTGGAAATTGTCAGCACCAGGGGCAGGGTTAAGCAATGGGACATGACCTACAAAACCGTTAACCAGCCTATCGATACATCCATACCGGTAGTGGTACTGGTCAACCGGGCTTCCGCATCGGCCAGCGAGATTGTCGCGGGGGCTCTGCAGGATCTTGACCGGGCTGTAGTGGTGGGCCAGAAGACCTTTGGAAAGGGATTGGTGCAGACCACCCGTCCCCTGAGCTATAATGCACAGCTGAAAGTCACCACCGCCAAATATTATATCCCGAGCGGACGCTGCATCCAGGCCGTTGATTATACCAACCGCAACGAGGATGGAAGCGTGGGATACATTCCGGATTCGCTGATCAGGGAATTCCGCACTGCCCGTGGCCGTAAAGTATATGACGGAGGCGGTATTTCACCGGATGTCCAGGTCGATGAAGAGCAGCCCGGAAACATCACCATCAGCCTCTATACCAAAAACCTGATCTTCGATTATGCCACTGCCTATGCCGCCGCACATGAAACCTTTTCGGGCATTGATAATATGGCGTTCACTGACCGTGATTATGAGGATTTCCTGGGCTTTATCCGGAACAGGGACTATGATTATGTCACCGAAAGCAGCAACAAGCTCGCGGAGCTCGTGGGAATAGCCCGAAGTGAAAGGTATTATCAGGGCGCTGAAGAGGAGTTTGAAGCGCTGAAGCTAAAACTGGCCCATGACAAGGAAAAAGACCTTCAGACTTTTAAGGAAGAAATCAAATCCCTGATCATGGAAGAGATTGCAGGAAGATATTACTTCCAGAAAGGAAAGATCCGTGCATCGCTTATCCAGGACAAATCACTGGAAGAAGCAGTTGAAATATGTGAAAATAATGAACTTTATAATAGTTTGTTAACGATTCAGAATCAAGACAGATCAGCGGATTGATACCGATTTTTCCCGCCTTATACCCCGATATACCCCTGCTGTCTGACCGCCGCAACATAGTCTTCGATCAGTTTGTCGTATTGTTCCCTGATGTGCTCCAATACCGGATGCTTCGGATTATAAACCGTTTCATCAATGGCTGCCATTGGCAATACCTTCGGCGAGGTGCCGGTAATGAATGCGGCATCATACCGGTCCAAGCTGCCGGTGCTGATCTTTTCCTCCGAAAGACGGTAACCCAGGCTCCTGCACAGCGCCATGACCTTTTCACGGGTGATGCCCTTCAGCACACTGTTACCGGGAGCAGTGCATACGGACCCTTGGCGGATCATAAATAAATTCGATTTGCTTCCTTCAGTCACACAGCCGTGATCATCCACCAGTAACACTTCATAAACCTTGCGAACGGCCAGGGCTTTCCTGTATAATTCCTGCTGTGCTGTATTCAGGACTTTAATATTGGGATTTTCTCTCTCCATACGG
This sequence comes from uncultured Bacteroidales bacterium, assembly GCA_964390385.1. Taxonomy (GTDB): domain Bacteria; phylum Bacteroidota; class Bacteroidia; order Bacteroidales; family UBA10428; genus UBA5072. The sequence continues at coordinate 8,399 of CAYMJH010000122.1, forward strand.
AACAGGGACGTTTTGACACCTTGCCTGATCTCGCTTTCGAGAGGATACCGGTGAACTACCGGATAGGCTATGATATCGGGAAGCGGCGGGGTGGTATACCTGAAGGCCAGCAGGAGCTTAACATTGCCCGTGGACAGGTTATTATTCGCCTTTAACTTAAGAAGAACATCTATTATATATTCATAATCAATATTGTATGATTCAAACATTTTTAAAACAGAATGACCGAGACGGTTCAGATGGTCATGCAGGAAAAGAAAAATACCGTCAACCAGGCGTATGACTTCATAACATACCCATGCATAATCGGTTGTGGCATGGGCAAGCGATACGGTGTCCCTCACCGAGTCATTGAATACGCAGGTAGCGCCTGTGCTGTCATGAATACTGAACATCGGATCGGAGGCTGCGTTTCACTGGGAAAAGAAAACATAGGTAATGGTGCCTTCCTGCCTGGAAGGGGCTGAGGGATCACTGTTGAACCTGGCTTTGGAGAGAGAGCGGTGGGCTTCGTTGCGGAGACATTCATCCCGGGTCGACTTTGCGTCGAGGAAGGAGGACTGAATGACATTCCCCTGCTGGTCAACCGTGAATTCGAGCACCACGGTGCCTCCTTCCTGGCATTTATAAGTGGGGACGTATATATCCCTTACATGCCAGCGATTGGCGAGGTTGTATTGAATGGTGGCGTTGGCCTTGTAGATGATATTTTTGATTTCTTTCGGTTTTTCCGGTTTTTTTTCTTCCGGCTGGATCACAGGCTCATTCTCAGTATTTTCAACGGGGATTTCGGGTTTCAGCGATTCAATGCCCAGTTCCTCCATCACTTCCTGTTCATATTTTTCGGTGCTGATCTGTTCTTTCATTTGATCGGCCGTGTTGACGGCAATATTATGAATAGTCTGCGCATCAAGGGAAGGTAATTCAACCGGTTCCGATACCTTTTTAATGATTTCCTCAACGGTTTGTATTTCCTCCACCAGTTCGATGAGCAATTGCTCCTGGTGCTTTTGCCTGACTTCACCGATTTTCAGGAAGAGGAATCCCATGATCAGCAGCAAATGAACAATGACCGTTCCCAAAATGCCGTTGATATTGTTGGCCAGAAAAGATTTCACCGGTACAATACGATTTCAGTATTTACAAAAATAACCATTTATAGACCGCCTCAAATGTACCTGATATTTTGATAAAGTATACACCGGGATCTGCTCTTTTCAGGGGGACCTCGTGGATTTTTCCCGGGGGAAGGCTTGTAATGCCAAGGCATTGACCGGTCCCATCGAACACCACGGCTTTTCCCTCAAAGGTGCCGGAGAACCGGAGCATTATGCATTGCCGGGCAGGGTCAGGTATGACCATGACAAGGTTGTCTTCCCGGGGGTGCAAGACCCGGGTGCACGGATCCACCCCGATATGGTAATGAATGATGCTGTCACAACCTGTAACCGCTTTCAGCGAGTCGGTGATCAGCAACGGACCGGGCGATATAACAGGACGGCCCATGAATTCATCACCATCGCACAGGGTCGTATCCTTATGCAAACTGTAATGATCATCCACAGTAAGCAAAAACGGCAGGGTTGTATCGGCGAAAGGAGGGTTGGTGATGATACAGGCGTAAGCACCGGATGCCGGTGCCGGCAGGCTGGTCAGCAACAGGGTGCTGTCCGTTTCCCCCTCCATGATTTCCCCGTCTTTCAGCCATTGATAGTGCAGGGCGGGATTCCGCAGCGAAACCGGGATTGATATCGGTTCTCCTGAACAGGCTGTAAATTCCCGTTGCATGGAAGCGATCTTCAATTCACTTGAAATCGCGGTATTCAAGCTGCTATCGGGCGAATAACCCGTGATCCGCACAGATACTGCTGAATCGGCATAGAAAAGGGACGGATTCCAGGACAGGAAATTTTGCCGGCAGTCATGTATAATCTTATTGAATGATAATTCTTTATTATTTTTTATTTCAACGTCAAATTGAAGTAAATTGCCCTCATCCGGATTCAGGACTTCCCATTGAAGGATATGATCTGAATCCCATATTCCGCCAGTATCCGGAGAAAACAGGCGGATCTCAGGCTGTTCATAAGCATGGATCAGTTCGGCAAATCCCCTGCCTGATACCGGTATGCCGTCAAAAGTACCCGTCACCGACAGGCTGCCTTCGAAAAAGCGGAAAGGAAGCTGGATTTCATGGTTGGAAAATAGAGTGGTTGCCGTCAGCGCGATATCGAGGGTGTCGAGCCTGATTTTCCATTGATTGGCGTAACAACGCTGCCCGTCATCGGTGTAACCAAACCGGGTTCGTTCCATGCTGAAGTCCGGGGTGGTAAAGGAATGGCCGTCAGGAAGAACCACCGAACAGATCCTGTAGGCCGGGGATGCCGGAAGAGTGCGCTGAGGGGTAAAGATATTCCAAATGTTGAGCTCAACATGGTTGTCGAGCTGCAACGACAGCCATTCGTAGTCTTCCTTACTATAAGGATTGAAGCTGCCGTATTGCCTGTCTATCCATGCGATGCCGGTAATTTCCTCCGAGATGCCCTGAAAGGTGAGTAAGCCGGAAACCTCCAGGTCTGTCAGCGAGTAATAATAAGAATACCCTGAGGCACCCTGGTTAATCAGGCCGGAGTCTGCCACGATTAAAGGAGGTTTTCGGGCACTGCAGCGGATGCTGAGCGCTTCAGCCGAAGGTGAGGTTTCCAGGATATATTCAAAAGGGATCAGGTTTCCCAGGGCATCCGTATCACTGGTAAAGGTTTCAATGCCTCCTTCGGTAAGGTTGCACTGCAGGTTCATCCTGCCGGTATCCAGCACCGGATAGTTGCAGGGACACGCCTGCGACATAAAAACACCGGCTGTTTCATCGCAAAGGGAAAGGATTCTGAAACCATCCAGGATCAGCACAGGTTGATAGAAATAAGCAACCATAAAGGAATAGTCGTGGCCTGTTACCGCTCCCCTGGCATGGCCGTTGATA
>CAYMJH010000123.1:0-11367 GCA_964390385.1 uncultured Bacteroidales bacterium
ATAAAATCAAAATGCCCGACCGTGTCATTCTCCAGCTTTTCCAGAAAATCGATTACATTTTGAACCCCGTCAATGGAAAGACATCTGCCCCTGATATGCCGGGCCTCTCCGCCAGTAAGACTCCATACCATTTCACCGGGATGAAGCTGCTCTTTCTCGGGCACCATGCACTGCCCCTTGCCTTCGCGGTTGATTTCAGCCAGCACCCGCTTAAAAAGACTGTCGAGTCGAATGACTCCGTTTATCGATGATTTTTTCTCACCGACCGGACTCTTGACAGCTGCAATTTTAGCTGCACAGGGTGTGACATAGAATACCCCGGTATCTTCTTCCCGGAATCCCTTTGATTCCAGCTTTTTTCGTATGGAAAGCGCGGCAATGTCCAACGGCGCTTTTAATAGCAGGATATTGTTCACAAGGGAAGGAAACCTCACCTGGATCAGCCTTACGATGGCAGGACAGAATGAAGATATAACCGGTCTCACTGTCCTGTTTTTTTCGAGATAGGCATTGATCTCATCGATGAGAATACCGGCCCCGTGCTCCGATTCATACACATGTGTAAAACCTTCTTCCAGAATACCGCTGTATATTTTCCGGGTAATGATGTTGCGGGGAAACTGACCTATGAAGACCGAAGGTACCAGGGCAACCCTTACCGGATAATCATATATTCTGGCAATGTCATCTTCACTGACACGGATTGCACCGACGGGACATACATTCATACAGACACCGCAATCAATGCAGCGCTCGGCGTTGAGCTGCACTTTCCCGTTCCGGACACGCAAAGCGCCGGTGGGACACACCTTTATACAGTGCGTACAACCGAAACAGGCTTCTTCATTTATTTCAAGCGCATGGTAAAAACTCATTTCCTGCCGTTTTTGCCTATGTTATGTATGATATCAACAACAGTACCCTCGCCAATCACACTGTGGATGGACAGCTTATCAGAGTTTTTCTTGATATTCGACAAACCCATCCCTGCTCCGAAACCCATCTCTCTCACCTTGTCAGATGCCGTTGAAAAACCCTCCTGCATGGCCTTTTCTATATCCTGGATACCCGGGCCCTCATCTTCAACACGCACCATAATGGCTGCAGGATTGATCATAAGCTTTATGATACCCTTATAGGCATGGGCTACAACATTTACCTCTGCCTCGTAAGATGAAATGGCAATTCTGCGAATAAGATCCGGATCGAGATTCAGTTGTTTCAGAATCTTCTTGATCTCCATCGAGGCATAACCGGCCTTGATAAAGTCACCTCCCTCAAGCTTGAATTCAAAGTTCATGTCCTTCATCCACAATATGGAATAAGAGCTGGTGTCCGCTTTATCCCGGACTAATAGACCGGTTCGATCCCCGATTGGTAAAGGGCACCGCTGACAGCAAACATCGACTTCTCACTTTCAATGATCACGATCTTGTTCTCTTCAGCCAGGTGAATCATTTCAGGACTGGCCTTCTTATTGCGCACCAGCAGAATGCATGAGATTTCCGCTACCTCGGCCACCCTTATGGTTTGCAGGTTTGATAATCCGGTGATCAGCAGGATTCCGTTCTTGTTCAGGGTGAGCACATCGCTCATCAGGTCAGACGCAAAAGCACGCTTAACTTCCCGCCCTGCCAAAGCGGCCGAGCATACCATCCTGCCGTTGATTGCCGCTGCAATCTCTGCTATTTTCATTCGAATTGCTGTTTCAGATTTACTACATTCAACGAAAAAAATCTATTTCTGTTACAAAAATAACAAAAATAATGTTATAAAAATAACAGAGCATCCTAAAATGATTAATATATAATGATTCTAAATAGAATTGAATAAACGAAAATACTCAGGAATCTTAGCCAAATGGAATCTGTGGCAGGTGAGTTATGCAGTCTGGGAGTCTTGCGGTCATGCAGTCTGATAGTCTTGCAGTCTCTCAGTCTTCTTGTCTTCTAGTCTGCTGGTCTGCTGGTCTGCTGGTCTTCTGGTCTCTCAGTCTCTGAGCCTGGAAGTCTGGCGTTTAGCCATTGGCTAATGGCCAACATCTATTAGCTGGTTATTACTTGTCCCTCGTCCCTTCTTCTTCCTACCAGTAAAACATAGTCCCGTCCGACTTCCGGTTTACCGGCAGGCAGGCCAGGGAATAAGGATATTTTGCGGCAAGCTCTTCATCAAGGTCCACACCGATGCCCGGGCTGTCGTCAATATACAGGTACCCCTGCCTGAAATGATAATTGATCTTAAAAACCTCATTGACGATCTCCTGGTGCGGCATGTATTCCTGGATGCCGAAATTGTTGATGGCCGTGTTGAAATGCAGAGCTGCGGCCAGGTTCACAGGTGAAAGGTCAGTGGCTCCGTGAAAGCCGGTGTGAATATGATACACCGATGCCATGGCGGCCACCTTCATCAGGTGGGTAATGCCGCCGCCATGCACCAGCGGCATGCGGATATAGTCGATCAACTGTTCCGTGATCAGGGTAGTGTAATCATAGATGGAATTAAACACTTCGCCTATGGCGATAGGGGTAACCGAATGCCGGCGGATCAGCCGCAGCCCTTCCTGCAATTCGCCGGTCACCGGATCTTCGAGCCAGAATAGATGATAGGGCTCCAGTTCCCTGGCGAGTCGGGCTGCTTCAATGGGTGTGCAACGATGATGTACATCGTGCAACAGGTGAATTTCTTCTCCGAATGCCTTACGCACGGCTTCGAACAGCCGGGGCATAAAATTGAGATATTTTGCGGTGTCCCAGTAATCCTCGCGGGGCAGGCCTTTCCCGGCGGGTTCATAGGACTTATTGCCTTCGGAAACCCCGTAGGTATGCTCAATGCCGGGTATACCCGATTGGATGCGGATGGCAAGGAATCCTTTTTCCTTTTCCAGTCCGGCCTTTTCGATGGTGTCTTCAAGGTTTTTCCCGTTGGCATGGGCATATACCAGGATAGGGTCACGGCTTTTCCCTCCCAGCAAATTATATAAAGGTGTATTCAGTGATTTTGCCTTGACATCCCAAAGGGCCATGTCGATGGCTGAAACGGCCGTCATGGTGACGGCGCCTCTTTTCCAGTATGCACCCCGGTAAAAGTAATACCAGATGTCCTCGGTATTTAGGGGATCCATGCCGATCAGGGCCGGAATGCAATACTCTTCGAGATATGATACAACGGCCTTCTCACGCCCGTTGAGGGTGGCGTCACCGAGTCCGTAAATACCCTGGTCGGTGATGATTTTAAGCGTGACAAAATTGCGCCCCGGGCAGCATATGATCACTTTTGCAGCAGTTATTTTCATTGCCTATGTTGATTAAATGACAGTGAAGTGACAAGTAAAAACCTGGTCCGAGTTGAAATCTCCAATCACAATTCTCCTGCACAAACTGCTGGTCCCTTGTCCCTTGTCCCTTGTCCCTCTCTTCCTAAAATCCGATCGAATTTCCCCCGTCTACCGGCAACACCGCTCCTGTGATGAAAGAAGCCGCCCCTGAAGCCAGAAAAAGAGCTGCCCTGGCTATGTCTTCGGGTACTCCTAGCTTGCCCATAGGGGTTCTTGCCAGCACCCTCTGTTTTCGTTCGGGGTCACTATCGAGTGCCGCAGAAGACATATCGGTGCGGATAAATCCGGGGGCTATGCAATTGACGCGGATGCCCGACGGTGATAATTCCACGGCCATGGCCCTGGTCATACCTTCAATACCGGCCTTTGCGGCGGAATAGGCAATGACCTTTGGCAGTCCGTAGTGTGCCGACATGGAACTGATATTCAATATGCAGCCGCTTTTCTGTTTCAGCATGATCCTGGCGACTTCCCGTGAAAGAGAGAAGACGGAGGTGAGGTTGGTGAGGATGATTTGCTGGAATTCCCCGTCACTGACCTCCATCATGGGTTTCTTCAGGTTGATGCCGGCATTGTTTACCAGGATGTCAATGCGGTGGTGTTTCTCCACGATCTCATTCACAAAATGTGAAATACAGTTGAGTTGCGACAGATCGCATACGATTCTTTCAGCCAAAGGCTTCAGGGCATCAGCGGCAGCATCGAGCCTTTTTTTGTCGCGGCCGATGATCACGGTATAAATACCGTTTTCCGTAAATTTCCTTGCAATCGAAAGTCCCAGTCCTGATGCTCCGCCGGTGACAATGGCAACCTTTTGATCGTTTTCGTGTTTTGATCGGGCCTTCATAATTAAATAAGTTTAAAATTTCCCAAGGTTGCACTCCGACGGGGTTTTCAACACTCCATCGGGGTATATTTTTAAATTCCCGGCATGTAATATTCTTTGATATTACGGTAATATTCAAGGGTATGGATTGGTTTTTCAAGATCAGCCGGTATCGGGCGGCGGGAGAATGTCTGGAAATACAGCACGCAGGCATCGCGCCACCATATGGCTTCTTTTGCCTGAATGGCCAGCAATGCTTTAACATGATCGAAGCGTTCAGGGTCGATCAGCCCTTCGAGGGCATTCCATTGCTGCTGCATCTTCTGAACCGAGGCTGCACCGTCGTAATACCGGGTGCATAATTCTTCCCAGAGGGTCTTCCCGGAAGACATGGTATGGTCCCAGCGGATATGGTGGAACCAGAGGAGCAATGGTTCCGGGCACAACCGGGGATTTTCAAACTGCTGCCTGACCTCAGGAAAGTATTGTCCGACAGCATTGCTGCCCTTCGGACTGCGGTCGAATCCGATGCCTGTTGTATCGGCACGGTGGTAGTATACCGAGGTCCAGTCGGCCCTTCCCTCGTTAACCCAGGGTCCGGGCCCGTGATGATGATGCATGGCCATGATGTGGTGCAATCCGAGCGGTGTCATATAATTAACGGTAATTTCACGAGAATCAAGCATCATTTTTTTCACCGGGGCAATGAAGCCGGGGTGGTTGGAGAAGGTCATCCTGATCCATTCCTCTGCAATGCTTTCGGCCGATAAAGAAATATCCCATGCCAGCCGGCCGAAAGCATACCAGTTCGATTGGGCAAACGGGTGCCCGCACCAGTTGCGGTCATCTCCGATATTGGAAACACCTGCCATGCCGGTGAGGGCATGATTTTCGAGTGATCCGTCAATAACCGAAGCAACAGTCGAACCTTTCCCTTTTGCATAGGTGTCCGATACAAGGCATTCTTTGAAGAGCGGGGCCAGGTACACCAGGTGCGTTGCCTGTCCGAGGTATTCCTGGGTAATCTGGAATTCCATCATTAAAGGAGTGGCCGGCATGGCTCCGAACAAAGGGTGAAAAGGTTCACGCGGCTGAAAGTCAATGGGACCGTTTTTAACCTGCACGAAGACATTCTTTTCAAAGGTTCCGTCGAGGGGCTTGAATTCATTATAGGCCTGCCTGGCCCTGTCTTCGGGTATGGCATTGTCGTATACGAATGCCCTCCACATCACAATGCCTCCGTGAGGCGCCAGTGCCCGGGCCAGCATATTGGCCCCGTCGGCGTGCGTACGTCCGTATTTCTGGGGGCCGGGCTGTCCTTCTGAATTGGCCTTAACCAGGAATCCGCCGAAATCAGGTATCAACCGGTATATTTCGGCGGCTTTGTGCTGCCACCAGGCAATAACTGCTGCATCAAGCGGATCGGCAGTGGGTAAACCTCCGATTTCAACGGGAGCGCTGAACCTGGCCGTCAGGTATACCTTAATGCCATAGGGCCGGAAAACAGCGGCCAGGGCGGCCGCTTTTTCAATATACACGGGGGTAAGGACGAGGGCATTCGCGTTGACGTTGGTCAGCACCGTTCCGTTTATGCCGACAGAAGCGTTTGCCCTTGCATAGTCCTTGTATCGCGGGGAAAGATAATCAGGCAGCAAAGGCCAGTTCCAGAGTGAGAAACCGGCATAGCCGCGCTCCACAGTCCTGTTGAGGTTATCCCAGTGGTTCAGCAGGCGAATACGGGTTGAGGGGACACTGACGTGGTCCAGGCCATCAAGGCTCTCATGGGTCTGCAGCAGGCGAAGCAGGTGAAAGGTACCGTAGAGCAAGCCTATATCGCTGTTGGCTGCTATCACAATGCACTTTTTGCCGGAAAGCATGCATTCCTTCAGCAGGTAACCTTCATCTCCCGTTCTTTTTATGGCTTCTTTCAACGGCAGGGAGGCTATGAGGGCAGATGTCCCGGGCGTGCCGACCAGCAGTGTTCCGTTTTCCCTGACCTGGGAGACAAAGGGGACCTGTGTTCCCAGCATACATCCCAGTGCGCTTTGAAGTTCTTCTTTTACCGCCTGCATGGTGGCTGAACTGCCTTCAACCATCAGCTGCCGAAGGGAAGAGCGGTATGCAAGGACGGCTTCCGTATCGCTTATCGCGTCGTACCGTAACCAAAGCCGGTACCCGTCCTCCCCTGAAGCAACAGGTTGAAACGACAGCAGGAGAAAAATCCCCGTCAGGGTTCGTGTAATGATTCGTTTCATAACGTTTTTTTTTGTAAGGCTAAAATTACGAAAAGCATTGGCCATTTGCATGCAAAAATGAGCCGGCAGCAAGCTAATATTTATGAATAGGGCAGGTGGAACCTCTTATCAGCAATTCCGATCGGATGATCTGCGTCTTGGAATAATTACCGGGTGAATGTCCGCTAAGCCTGTCAACCAGGCTTCTGCCAACCAGTTTGCCCATCTCGTCGCCCGGATAGTTGACCGTGGTAAGCTTTGGATCCGCTATCCGTGAAACCGGGTCGTTATTGAAACCGGCAATGGCTATTTCTTTGGGTATCCGTATTCCTTTTTCCTTGAGTGCCATCATACAGCCGACAGCGCACAGGTCATTGGCTGCAAATATACCGTCAGGCAAGGGATTAAAGGCCAGAATCCTTTCAGCTGCTTCAATGCCTGCCTGGAAACTTAAATCATTGACCAGGATATAATCTGAGTTCAACGCAATACCGTGTTGTTTCAGCGCTTTTTTGTATCCGTTCAGGCGGTCCCTGTAAACATTTTTTGTGATGTTACCGGTGATGTGGACTATTTTATTGCAGCCCTGACCGATCATATGATTTGTAACGGACAAGCCTCCTTCAAAATTATCCAGGACAAATTGCTGACAGGCTTCTTTTTCGCACACGCGGTCAAAGAAAAATACCGGCACTCCTTTTGCAATGAAGGGTTCAAAATGGGCTGTGTCATCCGTGTCTGCCGCAAGCGAAACGATCAATGCATCCACCCGGCTGTTAAACAGGGTGAGGGCATTGTCTTTTTCCTTTTGCATGCTTTCAAAGGATTGGGTGATGATCAGATGAAATCCTGCCGGATTGATCACGGTTTCAATCCCTGCCAGCACGGTGGCTATGAAATAACTGTCAAGACGGGGGACGATCATGCCAATGGTATTGGTCTTTTGCCTGCGGAGATTACTGGCCACGGCATTGGGCCTGTATCTTTTTGCTGCTGCAAAATCCTGAACCAGTTGCCTGGTTTTCTTACTGATGGAAGGGCTGTTCTTTAGGCTCCTGCTGATAGTGGCTGCGGATAAATTCAATTCACGGGCAATGTCGTAAATGGTTATATCCTTCTTATGACTCATTATACGTTTTGAATTACTGAGGCAAAAATAGCATTTTCATGCAAGCTTTCTGCAATCGATTGCATACTTTTCCTGATTTCAGCACAATTTAATTTTAATAAATTTACCGCTCTGTCTGTATTCATGTTTTTTTATCAAATGGTAAAAAATATACTTAATACACTGAAAATGTGTTGTCTGCTTGGCCTGGTCGCGGTAGTTCCGGTCATTGAGGCAGATGGGCAGCAGGCTGTTGAGCCCGACAACACACGTTTTGGCGTCATTTCAACACAGCAGGGTTTGTCACAGTCATCCGTATTCTGTCTTTCACAGGACCGGAAGGGGTTTATCTGGATTGGCACACGTGACGGGCTGAACCGGTATGACGGATATGATTTTATTACCTACAGAACCGATCCGAATGATACTAATAGCCTTAGCAACAATGAAATAACTGTTGTTCATCCCGATCCGTTCGGAGATATCTGGGTAGGAACCCGGGGCGGGGGACTGAATAAATATATCACCCGCTCAAACCGGTTTATCCGGTATTCAAGCCTTACTCCGGAAAACATAATCCGTGATATTTTTCAGTCGTCCGATGGCACGTTATGGATCGGATCATCCGACGGACTGCTGAAAGGAGAATGCACCGGCGGGATGCCGCCTGACGGATTCACCAATGTTTCAAAAAAGTCTCTTTTCCGGGCTGAGAACGGACAGCTATTGTCGCATCAGAAACTGATCGTATCCGTTGTATCCATTAACCAGCTTTCGAAAGACACCTTGCTGGTCGGCACCGAACTCGGATTGTTTTATTACCTGCCGGCGGAAAACCAGTTTATCCGTTTCGATGCCGGAGACGCCAACGACTTTATCATTACCTCCATCCTGATCACGTCAGGAAAAGATATTTGGATCGGATCATTCAATGGTCTTGTCAAGGCTACCAGGAGTGCAAATTGGCCCGGACCATTCAGGCTGACCACATACAGCACCCGGCAACAGGGCGATTTTCATTTTTTCAGCAACCGCATTGAGTCGCTGGTAGAAGATCCCTACGGCAATGTATGGGTAGGGACACGGGGAGGCGGACTGGTGAAGATCGACAGAAACGGCACCCTGCATTATTACCGGAATGATAAGAATGATGTCAACAGCATTCGCGACAATATCATAAACTCCCTGCTGATTGATGATGCAGGCGTGCTGTGGATAGGCACCGAAAGCCAGGGCTGTAACACCCTTGAACTGACCGGCAAAAAATTCATGCACATCCGGAGTATTCCGAACAATCAGAACAGTCTCAGTGATGCGCTGGTGACCGGTATAACCGGAGCGGGAGGCCGCACCCTTTGGGTGGGGACCGCCGTCAAAGGCCTGAACAAGCTGAAATTCAATGAACGCGGCAGCTACACCATGGAACATATCGGTGACATGCCTTCTGGCGGGGGTGAAACCACCCGCGAAGCCATCTGCCTGTTTCTCGACAGTGACGGCGAATTATGGATAGGGAATGCCACCAATTATCTTATTCGGTATTCAGAAAAAAGGGGATTTACCAGTTATTTCACCGAAGGCTTTGTATTCGCGTTGCGTGAGGATCATGAGGGCAGGATATGGTACGGTACATGGGGACAAGGCCTCGGATGGTTTGATAAGAAAACGAATACCCTGAACCGCATATCGGATTCGCCGGTTGCTGCCCGATCGCTCAGCAGCGATAAGGTTATTGCCCTGTATGAGGACGATTCAGATAATCTGTGGATCGGGACCAAAGGAGGAGGAGTCAACATCCTCCCCCTGCATATGGTCAGTAAGGGAGACATTGACTTTATGGCTTACCGGCATAGCCAGAAGAATCCTAAAACCCTGAGTCATAATGATGTTTATTGCATTCTGCAGGACCGGAAGCGCAATATATGGATCGGCACGGGAAGCGGCCTGAACAGGGTTGATTGGGACAATGAACAGCCTCTCACTGAAGCCCTGCTGAAAGGGGATATCGGATTTACAGGATATCTCGAAAAGGACGGGCTCTCAAACGGGGTGGTTTACGGCATCCTGGAGGACCGGAAGGGAAATCTGTGGCTTAGCACTAATAACGGTCTGTCCATGTTTGACCCCGCAGGGAAGAAATTCATTAATTATAATGTCAACGACGGGCTGCAGGCCAATGAATTTTATGCCAATGCCTATTTTCAGGATGAAAACGGAGTTATGTTCTTTGGCGGGGTAAACGGCCTAACCATGTTCGATCCCGACAGCATCAGGCATAATCCGGTTAATGCGAGGGTTTTGCTGACCGGGCTCAGGATTCTTAACCGTAAGGTGCTGCCGGGCGAACCGGTTAACAACAGGATCGTGCTGAAAGATGCGATCCATAACACGGATAAACTGAAGCTTTCCTACAAGGATAAGGAAATCACCCTCGAATTTTCAGCGCTGTATTTTGCCAATCCGCAACGGATCAGTTATCATTACAGGCTTGTCGGATTCAATGACGATTGGCAGCAGGCTGACCGCAGTTCACGCTCGGTGACCTACACCAATCTCGATGAAGGGGACTATGTTTTTGAAGTGAGGGCCACCCTGGATAACGGGCTGACCACAGGCCAGCCTGCAAGGCTCGGAATCACCATATTACCGCCATTCTGGCGGGAACCCTGGTTTTTTCTTATCTATATTGCCCTTATCGTGGCCTGTCTGATCCTTTTCAGAAGCTATTCCCTCATTGCCGTAAAGGAAAAAAACAAACTGCTGATTGAAAGGCTGGAACATAAAAGGATCATTGAAATGACCGAGACCAAGATGAGGTTCCTGACCAATATCTCTCACGAGATCAGGACACCGCTGACCCTTATCAGTGATCCGCTGGAGTTGGTACTGGCCGAAGGCAGCATGGATGACAACACGAAAAAGAATCTGAAGCTGATCTCCAAAAACATCCACCGGTTGCTGAGCCTTGTCAACCAGTTGCTGCAATTGCGCAAGATCGATCTCGGCGTTTTGCAGCCTAAAATTTCGCAGGTGAACCTGGTGCCTTTTCTCAGGGAAATGCTGGTTTATTTTGAGCTGCATGCTGAACGCCGTAATATACGGCTTGATTTCAATTCAGGATGGCAGGATATCTTCATCAGATTTGACCCGGAGCTGATGACAACGGTTTTTTACAACCTGCTTGCCAACGCGTTTAAATATACGGCCGACGATGGCATCATCAGCATAAAGATCCGCAGGCATGAAAGGGAGGTGCAGAAAAGCCGGCTCAGGAGTTTAAAAAGAAGGATGGGAATCAGGCAGGAAGATCCCTGCTTTATTGCCATTGAAATTTCTGACACCGGAAGGGGTATCCCGGAAAAAGAGCTCAGCAACATATTCCGCAGGTTTTACCAGGTGAACATGCCCGGGACCGACCATAGCTCAGGTTCAGGTATTGGATTGTCGCTGGTGAAGGAATATGTTGAGCTCCACAAGGGTTATGTCGAAGCAGACAGCAGTTCCCATGGAAGCACTTTTACGGTTTATCTGCCGGATGATGGCAAAACCCCGGCGGTAACATCCAAAGCTTCAAAAAAGCAACCGGAAGATCACAGCCTCTCCAAAGCATTGTCCCTGGAAACCTACACTGATGAAGAAGATACGCCTATTACGGACGCTGCAGCATCGGATACCCTGCTTCAAAAAAGGGATGCCTGCATCCTGATCATAGAGGATGATCATGAACTTGCCGATTATATGGTGGAAAACCTGGGGAAAGAGTATACGGTGGCTATCGCCTACAACGGGGCAAAAGGCCTGAAAACCGCGAGGGCAGAAATGCCGGATCTGATCATTTCCGATATCATGCTGCCCGAAATGAGCG
>CAYMJH010000124.1:0-11358 GCA_964390385.1 uncultured Bacteroidales bacterium
GCTAAAGCTGTTTCTTCAGACAAGTTGAAATCTTCTTTCCTGGCCAATATGTCACACGAGATCAGGACACCAATGAATGCAATAGTCGGATTTGCAGGGCTGTTGAATGATCCGGATATCGCGGAGGAAGAAAAGCGTGAATTTGTAAACCATATCCGCACCAATTCCGATTCACTCCTGATGCTTATCAATGATATCCTCGATCTGAGCATGATTGAAGCCAACCAGATCACGATACGCAAAGAACCTTTTTTCCTGAACGAGCTGCTGGATCAGATCCATTCCGTTCATGCCCTGCACAACAAGAACGATAAGATCACGATAACGCTGAACAATGCGCTGAAGTCGGAGAACCTCAAACTCAACACCGATAAATTAAGACTCAAGCAGATCCTCACCAATTTCATGAGCAATGCCTGCAAATTCACTGAAAGCGGAACGGTGGAACTCGGCGCTGCAAGAAAAGGCGGAAGCCTTAACCTCTACGTAAAGGATACCGGGAGTGGCATTGATGAAAAAGACAGGGAGCATTTATTCGAGCGTTTCAGAAAGTTTGGCAACGATTCGGGCAGTCTGATCCGGGGAGCCGGACTGGGATTGTCTATTTCCAAGCGCCTGGCCGAACTGCTGGGAGGCAATATCGAAGTGGTTTCCGAACCCGGGAAAGGATCGGTTTTCACCTTTACGGTACCGTCGGAAGTCATTCTTACCCGGCACAGGATAGATGCACCAAAGACGCCTTTGCTGTTCGATGCTATTGATTGGACGGGCAGGAACATATTGATCGTGGAGGACGAGGAAACGAATTACATATACCTGCAGCGTATCCTCGAAAAGACCAACGCTTCAGTTGCATGGGCAGAAAACGGATTGGCAGCGGTCCGGTTCTGTGAATCCGGGGACCGGTTCGATATCATTTTGATGGATGTCAAAATGCCCGGCATGAACGGGATAGAAGCACTCAAAATCCTGAAGGAAAAGGATCCTGACCAGTTGATCATTGCCCAGACCGCCTATGCAAGGTCAGAAGATGAGATCATGCTCAGGAAGGAAGGTTTCGACGATTACATCTCAAAACCTATCAGTCCCGCTGACCTGCTAAGCCTGTTAAACAGATATTTGCATTAGGGAGTTTTCCCCTGCCCTGCCTGATGGTTTGATTAAAAACGGTACGATTGAAAATCTTAAAACACATTGTCATGGTAAAACCATACCGTATTGCATTTTTTTTGCTGATCCTGCTGGCCTGGATTCCCCGGCAGGGCTTTTCACAGCGATTCCTTCGGGCGACGGGAAAGACCATCACCGACGGACAGGGCAGCGAGATCATACTGCGCGGGCTGGGGCTTGGAGGCTGGTGGCTCCAGGAAGGATACATGTTTGAGACCTCAGGTTTCGCCGGCCCGCAACATGTGTTCCGGGCGAAAATCGAAGAGCTGACAGGAGCTGACAACACCAATGCCTTTTATGATGCCTTCCTGAACAATTTTGTGACACGCCGTGACATCGATTCCATTGCTTCCTGGGGTTTTAATTCCGTTCGCCTGGCCATGCACCATAACCTGCTGATGGACGCCACAGATCCCGACACCTTTTTAACGGAAGGATTCGGCAGGATCGACAGCCTGATAGGCTGGTGCCGGAAGAACGGGCTTTATCTCATCCTCGACCTCCATGCCGCACCCGGCGGACAGGGACATGACGCTCCCATCAGCGATTATGATTCCACCCGGCCTTCCCTGTGGGAAAGTGCAGAAAACCAGGCTCTGACCGTTGCCCTGTGGAAAGAAATAGCCCGCCGGTATGCCACGGAACCGGTCATCGGAGGGTACGACCTGATCAATGAGCCCAACTGGGACCTGGGCAGTTCAAACGAGGCATTGCGGGATCTGTATGTAAGGATCACCGAAGCCGTCAGGGAAGTCGATACGAATCATATCCTTTTCATAGAAGGCAACTGGTTTGCCACCGATTTCAAAGGGCTTACCCCTCCATGGGACGGCAACATGGTATACAGTTTTCACAAATACTGGAGTCCCTGCACCACCCAAAGCATCCAGTACCTGCTGGATTTGCGCAATACCTATAACGTACCGCTTTGGTTGGGAGAAACCGGTGAAAATTCAAACAGCTGGTTCACCACCCTTGTAAAACTGCTGAATCAGCATGATATCGGATGGGCGAACTGGCCCTTTAAAAAAATCGGTTCGGTTGCAGGACCGCTTACCATTCCCAAGCCTGCAGCTTACCAGGAATTGCTTGACTATTGGAACGGCCAGGCCTCCAGGCCTGACGCAGCATTTGCATTCAATGCCTTACTCTCACTGACGGACAGCCTGCTGATGGAAAACTGCACCGTTCACCCGGATGTCATCCATGCCTGGATCACGGCGCCCGGTGATTCAAAAGGAGTTCCGTTCCGTCATCACACGGTTCCCGGGAGGATATTTTGCACCGACTATGACATGGGCTATCAGAATACCACCTATTCCGACACCGATTTCCAGAACATCGGGTCAGGCTCGGGAACCACCAATGCAGGCGGGAAATACAGAAATGACGGCGTGGATATCGAATCGTGCAATGATGGGGTAAGCAATGGATTTGACGTGGGCTGGACCGCCTCGGGAGAATGGATGAAATATACGGTGAATGTTACGGAAAGCAATGACTATTCGGTGTATGTTCGTTACGCAGGCCAGGGTGAGACCGGAGCACTTCACCTTGAGATAGACAATACCCCTGTTACGGGTTCCGTCACGCTGGCACCAACGGGAGGCTGGCAAAACTGGAGAACAAAGCCGCTCGGCAGTTTTCCGCTGGAACAGGGCAGGTATACGCTGAAACTGGTGATCGAAACCGCAGGCTTCAATCTCAACTATCTTGAGTTTTCCCCGGAAACGGGAAATAAAGATGTCGTGGCAGGATCCGGACCGGTTTTCAGGGTCATCCGTGATCATGACACAGGCCGGCCTGTTATATGGGTTAATGAACCGGAAGGATCACCGCTGAGGATTGAGCTGTTTGACCTGTCCGGCAAAAAGATCCTTTCAGATCTGTTTACCGATGTATACCGTTTTGAACTGCCGCTGCAAAGCGGTCTGTACCTGGTGGCCGTGAGCAATGACGGGTTATATGCCTCACGAAAAATTGTCATAGAAAATTTGTAACACACGATGAATAAAACAATCACCTTTGCGCTTGCAATGCTGATCGGACAGTTTCTGACCGTCCTTGAAGCCCAGGTTCTTCCTGACAAGAAATCCATCCTGGAAAATATGTTGCTGGCAAACCGTTATTTTATGGAAAAATGGCCCGATCCGGGATTGAATATCGTCACCGACAAAGTCCGCCCGAGCAACATCTGGACCCGCTCTACCTATTATGAAGGGCTTATGGCGCTTTATAGTATTGACCCTGACCAGGAATTCTACGATTATGCCGTGGAATGGGGGGAAAGCCATTCCTGGGAGCCGGCCTATGGCGGAATCACACGGAATGCGGATAACCAGTGTTGCGGACAGACCTATATTGAACTTTATCTGCTGGATAATCAATCTGAAAGGATCCAGCCGATTAAGGCCTGTATCGATGAAATGGTGAACTCAACACAATTGGATGACTGGTGGTGGATTGATGCCGTGCAGATGGCCATGCCCATTTTTGCCAAACTTGGTGCCATATATAATGATTCCACCTACATTGAGAAAATGTATGATCTTTACAATTATACCAAAACCAGCCACGGGACAAACGGGCTTTACAACCCTGCTGAGCATTTGTGGTGGAGGGATGCGGCTTTTGTCCCCCCCTATACCACCCCCGACGGACTGAACTGCTACTGGTCAAGAGGGAACGGCTGGGTTTTTGCTGCCCTGGCCCGGGTACTCGACGTGCTTCCTTCTGATGCATCGCACCGGGAAGAATATGTAACCACTTTTATTGAAATGGCTGAAGCCCTGATCGGGCTTCAACGGTATGACGGGTTCTGGAATCCAAGCCTGGCCGACTCAAACGATTATGGCGGGAAAGAAACTTCGGGAACTGCATTTTTTACCTATGGCCTCGCATGGGGCATCAACAACAGCATGCTGAGTGAAGAGACCTACAAGCCCCATGTCGTTAAAGCATGGAACGGTATGGTAAAGGATGCCCTGCATCCCAACGGGTTCCTGGGGTATATGCAGGGAACAGGCAAACAACCTTCTGACGGACAACCGCTCTCGTATGACAAAGTACCGAATTTTGAAGATTACGGGCTGGGCGCATTTTTGCTTGCCGGCAGTGAGGTTTACCATATGGCTCCTGATACCCATGCGAATCCTTCATCCCTGCCTACGAAAAAAACCGGTGATCCGCTGTTGTTTCAGGCTTTTCCAAATCCGTTCCGCGACCTCCTCCATGTTTCCTTCTCTTTTACCGGACACAAGAGCCCGATCATTTCCATATTTGATATATACGGGAAGAAGGTTTTCGAAGAAGATTTGCCGGATAGCCACTATTATGGCAGTTACCGGTTTACATGGAACGGCAGGGGGACAAACGGTAATCAGGTTCCGGCCGGAATGTATATATTGCGCCTACGGTCAGAAAACTATACTAAAATTCATAATATCTGCAAGATACAATAACAATCCGTTTGTTTTGTTTTTTTCCTTATAATACAAAAAGACTTATATTTACTGCCTGAATTATTTATTAAACCTTACACCTGATGGAATTTAAAAGAACCTTCGATATTCTGGATAACCTCAAAATCCTGTGCCCGGAAAAGGCCGATATGCTGTCGGTAAAGGAAAAAGGCAACTGGATAAAATACTCGGTACAGGATTATCTGGACAACGCTTACCAGGTCAGTTACGGCTTGATGGCCCTGGGGCTGAAAAAAGGTGACCGCATCGCCAGCATTTCCAACAACCGGCCGGAGTGGAACTTTTTGGATATGGGCATGGCACAGGCAGGACTGGTGCATGTACCGATATATCCTACCATCAGCTTTGAGGATTATGAATATATATTGAACCATGTGGAACCTTCGCTGATTTTTGTGTCTGATAAGCAACTGTATGATAAGATAGCTCCGATCGCGAAAAAAATACCTTCGGTAAAGGATATTTATAGTTTCAACCTCATTCCCCAGGCTAAACATTGGAAGGAGATCACAAAGCAGGGCCGGGAGAGCAGGTCTCGATTGCAGGACCAGCTGAAACAAGTCAAAGAGGAAATCTCCCCCGATGACCTGGCTACCCTTATTTACACGTCGGGCACTACGGGAAATCCCAAAGGGGTAATGTTATCACACGGTAATATCCTGAGCAATGTGGAATCCATCTCCAAGGTATTTGATTTCAATACGACCCACCGGACACTGAGTTTCCTGCCTATCAGCCATGTTTTTGAACGTACCATTAACTATTACTTTCAGCGTGTCGGCGTCAGTATTTATTATGCAGAGAACATTGGCACCATCGCCGAGAATCTCCGCGAAGTGAAGCCCCATGTCTTCATTTCGGTCCCCAGGCTGCTGGAAAAGACCTATGACAAAATTATCAACAAGGGAAGGGAGCTGCAAGGTATCAAAAAGCAGATCTTTTTCTGGGCCGTGAACCTGGGCATGAAATACAAGGTTCCCTCGGGAAACAGCTGGTTCTACAGGCTGAAACTGAAGATTGCCGACCGGCTGATCTTCAGCAAATGGAGGGAGGCCCTGGGCGGGATGGTTGAGATCATCGTCACCGGGGGAGCAGCCCTTCAGCCCCGGCTGGCCGTCATATTCAATGCCGCCGGTATACCGGTGGCCGAAGGATACGGCATGACGGAGGCAGCACCTGTCATATCCACCAACAAGCCTCCTGTTACCGGTGAAATCAGGGTCGGAACGGTCGGACCTGCCGTTCCGGGCGTTGAGGTTAAAATCGCGGAAGACGGCGAAATCCTCTGCCGCGGGGAGAATATAATGAAAGGTTATTACAGGGAACCTGAACTGACCGGTGAAGTAATTGACGCTGAAGGATGGCTTCACACAGGCGATATCGGCGTGATGGTGGAAGGGAAATACCTCAAGATCACCGACCGGAAAAAAGAGATATTCAAGCTCTCCAGCGGAAAATACGTGGCACCCCAGCTGATCGAGAACAAGCTGAAAGAATCCGACTTCATTGAACAGGTCATGGTCATCGGGGAGAACCAGAAATTCGCCAGTGCCCTGATCTCTCCCAATTTTGCCTATCTGCACAACTGGGCCTCACTGCATCATGTGGATTACAGGGATAACAACGAATTGATATCTCATCCCCAGGTGGTTACACGGTACCAGCGGGTGGTGAACGAAATGAACCGCCAGCTGGGCACAACCGATCAGATCAAACGCTTCAGGCTGGTACAGGAAGAATGGAGCCCCACAACCGGTGAACTCTCCCCCACCCTGAAACTGAAGCGTAAGTTCCTCAACCAGCAATATGAAGCGCTGATCAGCGAGATCTTCTCCGTAAAAGGTGGGGATAATGGTGAGTAGAGACGCGATTAATCGCGTCTCTACTGATTACCAACTACTTGTATTCATCTAACCGTAGAAAAACAAATATTTTTCTCACGAAAAGCAAATTATATTAACAAAATATCTTACCTTTGTTCGATTTTTTAACTTTTAGATTTTATTTCTTATGAACATTTATGTAGGTAACGTAAACTATCAGGCTACTGAAGAAATGCTGAGAAACCTGTTCGAACAATACGGAGAGGTTACCTCGGTAAAAATTATCACTGACAAGGTATCTGGCAGAAGTAAAGGTTTTGCTTTCGTTGAAATGGCAAACGATGACGAAGCCAAAGAAGCCATTGAAAATCTTAACGGAAAAGAATTCAGCAGCAGGGAACTGACTGTTAATGAGGCTAGGCCGAAAGAAAGTAACGGTAACAGTTCCAGGGGCAAATTTGGAGGCAACAAATTCCGCAGAAGCTAGCACCTCCGGCTGTTCCAAATTCGCATCATTGCTGCGAAATTACAATACCTGAACAGCTTTACTGAAGATTAAAAAACCCTGTTGCCGCGATGGCAACAGGGTTTTTTTGTGTCCTACCTCAGGTAAATTCTTGCATGGTTCAGGGAGCCGAAGACGCCATAGCCATTTTCAACGGTGCTGTAGGATTCACGGTATTTGTTAAAATTCAGCGAGGTATTGGAGGTCATGCAATAGAGGGCCATATTTTCATCATAGCTGTAAATATCCACACTGTCAGCCATACCGGGCAGATCAGCAAACAACACCGATGTATTGGCATCCTGTTCTCCGGGAAGCCGCTTATAACCTGCCAGTAACCCTCCGGCATACACATAGATATCGAGCATATAAATGGTAGTGTCAACCTGTATTTCAAAAGAAAGTGAACGGCCTGATTCCGCAAGGGTATTCAACAGCAGAACGGGCGGATTGGGCAAAAGGGTGGTGGCAGTGAGGACAGGCAGATCAGGATAGGTGCATGCAACCGAAAAAATATCGCCGGCCTTTGGCCTGAATGTTTCATCAGGCCTGTAGTCCTCCTCGCTGAATACGCCTTGGTGATCGGTGAGAATGAATTCACACGGTGATGCATGTTCATTAATCTTTTCAACGTGTACACTGACCGTTCCGACATCAAGGCTGTCGGTGTAACCGACGGCAGGAACGACCTTCTGAAACTGAACGAATGAATTGTTGTAGACGCCGGTTGTATCGGGCCTGATGATCCCGAAAATATTAAGTCCGGGAACAAAGCTGTCTTCATCGAAAACAGGTTGAAACGGAATGCCCAGGTAAAAGTCAAGCATCTCCTTGCATCCACCCGTCAGCCATACGAGCACAAAAGCTGTAATCCATAATCTTATGGTTTTCATAGACTCAGAATTTTAACGTGTAGCTAACCCCCCCTGAGGGAAGATAATTGGATCCAAACGGTATGTACTTGTCTTCATACCCGGGAAGACCGCTGGATGGTATAAAGAACTCCGCATTCCGGTATAAAAACAATAGGTTCCGTATTGTCACCGTAGCATACGACTCGTCGGCCTTAAAAAAATCAGCCAGTTTCTTCCCGAAGCCTGTGAGCAACTCCTTTCTGAAACCTAAATCGAGGTTGATCACCGGCGGCATCCGGGCATTGTTCTTTTTGTTGTTCGTAAAAAGGGGGAAATAAGCTGTCTGGTTATTTACGGGATCATAATAGTAATAACTCTGGAGCGTGTTCTCAATACTCCTTTTGTTGCCGGAAAGAAAAACCAGCGAAGTATTCAAAGCAAAAGTCGGTGTCAGCTGGAAGGAAAGCACCGATTTGAAGGTATGAGGCCGGTTATAGTCAAAATCGTAGGCCTTGCCGGCATTGATCTCAGAACCCGGGAATTGCCTCGTAGCCCTGGCATAACTATAAGACATCCAACCCGAGACATGCTGCATTTTCCCGTTGATCAGCAATTCAACTCCGTATGCATGGCCGCTTCCCTGCTGAAGTCTTTCAGAAAAACCATAGTAATTGTTCATATCGAAGGCATATACCCTCGGAATCTCTTTGTAATACCCGTCCAGCGAAATAAATAGTGAAGGGCCCAGGCCCTTCTCGATACCGGCAATATAGTGGACCGATTTACTGGGTTTCTTGTCCCATAAAGGATAATAATAATCCACAATCTGCGACATCTCGATCTCGGCAGAATTCATGCTGATAATATATTGCAGGTATTCACCATAGGCGAGCTTCAGCCTGAAACGCCCGGGCAGTTGAATGGCAGCATTGAAACGGGGCTCAACCAACCATTGGCCTTGATTATAGCTCGTAAACCGGATACCGGGCCTGACGGAAAAACGTCCTGCCATAATCTTGTCTTCCACAAAAATTGCCGTAAGCGAAGGATATCGGGAAAAAGATCCGTTATCGATATCATTGATCACGATGTTGTTTCTGAACAGATAGGCATTGTATTCAATACCGGCCTGCAGTTCACTGAAATTTGCCAGTTTAACGGATATTGCCGATTTAAGTCCCGCGTCGGCAATCTCACTCCCAAGCCGGTTTTTCGACTGCCATTCCATCTGTAATGTGTCTCCGTCATCATCCGGAACCGCCAACTGAAAATCGAGGCCGGAATAATTCTTCGACCGGTGTGAAGAATAATAGGCCTGTGTCCTCACATATACACCGGGGGATACGATCAGTTTGTGAATAAGCGTGCCGGCCCTGTTTTTCCAGTCATTGCGCTGTTCCAGCTCAAAATTGTCATAGATATCCGTGTTGAAAGTATTGCCGAAATACCGGTAAAATATATTGAAATTATACCCCGTGTAATCTTTCGATTCAAAATATTTCAGGGTGATGCGGTTACGGTCATTGATGCGGTTTGTATAAGAAAGGTTGACATCATAGAAATAGTTCCGGCTTTGAAAAATGAAATTGGTGACGACGTCATACAGGTAACGGCCTGCGATCATCATCGAGGCATTTTTCCCGGCCGGGAATTCGAGGAAGAGCTTTGAATAAAAAGTGCTGGGTTCTATTTCGCCGTGGAGTTCATTGGGATTACCGTCGATGGTGGTAATATACATGACGGAGGAATTCCTCCCCCCGTATTCCGCCCCGAAGCCTCCCACCAGCAGGTCGACATTCTTAATGGTCATGGTGTTGAAAATGCCTGAGGTGATGGAGGAGTGATAGGGGTTATAAATCATCACCCCATCCAGCATCACGGCATTTTCTCCCGGATCTCCGCCGCGTACGGTATACAAGGGTGAAAACGGCTCGGTCCTGTCAATCCCGGGCAGATACTTGACCGCGGCAAACACATCCTTGCCGGCGGTGGGAATGGACTGGATCATTTTGGGCGTAAGCTGAATATGGCTGGCTTCCACCGTGCGGTCGGCGATTTCATTGCTTCTTGGGGCCACGATCGATACCTCTTCCAATGAAAGAGGAGCAGGGGCGAGATGAATGCTGGTCAGCACAACACCCCGGTTTTCCAGGTCCACATCAATTTCTTCGGGTCTATATCCCAGGTGCGAAACCACCAGGGTATACTCTCCCTTTCTGAAACCGGCCAGGCTGAAAAAACCATTCCCGTCGGTTATGGCAGCCTTTTGATCGCCTTTTACCTGGATGGTCGCACCGATCAATGTTTCCCTGGTTTTTTCATCGGATACATAGCCTGAGATCGTCAGCAGTTGTCCCTTCACTGCCGGGGATAAAACCGGCAACAGGCATAAGATCAGAATTCTGTATAGGTTGATAACGTTGCTTTTCATAACGGTTAAAACTTATATCCGGCACCCAGGTATATACCGGCCTGGATTTTCGGTTTCATGGCAATGACATAATAAAGGTTTTCAAAAAGGCCTGCCCTGAACTGAATCCCGCCGGCATTTTTCCTGTTAAAGCTGACGGTCTGGAAGGAAGAAAGCGAAAACTGGGGGATCTGATACAGCTTGATGTTTTCCGTATCCTTCCATTTCAAAAATCCAACCAGCACATTCGCGGAAATATCGAAAGTCCAGTTTTCATCCATCCGGGTTGAAAAATGCTCTGCTTTTTTCCCAAAGCCTATCATCTCAAAATCGGCAGTATGCTGGTACCGCACAATGCTTCCCAGGAATGACTGCTGCCTGCCGGTCTCGGGCCGTGTAAAATACAATTCGCCTTCCAGCTGCCAGAAATGCAGTCCTGTCACCGCGCCTGCCTGTAGGTGCAGGAAATGGGGTTTCTTCAATGGCTTCTCTATAAGGCTTTCAGGAGGCGGATTGCCATTTTGCAGGTAGCCCGCCGTCATCATCAGATCCATCTTAAATTCGGTATGCCATCTATCCAGGATCTGTTCGTAAACCCGGGCTTGTTTCTCTCTTTTCCGGTACGGCTGATAGGCATAATTATAAACCAGGGTTCCGGCCGGCAGGGTATCTCCCGCTGATAACCTGCAGACCGGGATATCAGCCCTCAGCATATAAGGACTGCCCAGGTATCCGTTATACCGGTCGATTATAAAGTAGTCGATACCCAGCAACAGGGTATCTGCAGGCGATGCAGGTGGCTGAAATCCCCTTTCAAGGAGTCCGGCAAGGTCTTCACGGGTATGCACGGCCTGGTCAACCGGTACCAGGAGGTATTTGGTCTTACTGGTATAACGGACCAGGCCGGGATGTACCGGGCGGTTGTCGGTCACCCCCGAAACAACATAGTTAACCGGTACAAGGGTATCCGGGACAAAATCAATATAGAGGGTATCCGTCGTAAATACCTGGGAAAAAACCATGAAAGGGACAAACAGCAGGAGCAGGGTGAAAGATATTCTGTTCATCAACGGATTAATCAGTTTTGTTTCAACCCCCGGAAAGCCATGAAAAA
>CAYMJH010000125.1:0-11340 GCA_964390385.1 uncultured Bacteroidales bacterium
CCCCATACAGGTTCAAACGCCTGCCTGTATTCGGCAGACAGGTCCGCTTGGACCTTTACAGTCTGCTATTGGCTATTAGCTATTGGCTATTTGCTAATGGCTAAAGGCCAAAAGCCAACAACTTATACTGGTTCAAGCATCCGCTTGGACCTATATTTATCTTTTCATTCATCAAATCAATAAATCATCAAATCACCAAATCATCAAATCACCAAATCACCCAATCACCAAATCACCAAATCACCAAATCACCAAATCACCAAATCACCAAATAATTGAGTGGCAGGGGTGAGGTGTATTAACGCGCCACCATAAATCTGCATGTTGTTTCTGCAGTGCCATCCGTCAGACGGCACATATACATCCCGTTCTGAAGGCCTGAAAGATCAAGTTCTATCCTATTCCTGCCCTGCATCAAATATCCAAGATCATTATAAAACACAACCTGCCCTTTCATGTCAACAATATTCAGGATTATATTATCTGATGCTTTAAGATTGAAGCTGATAGTGGCTATTGTTGAAGCAGGATTAGGATATATAACCAGATCATTGTTAAATATTTCATTGTCAACAATACCTGTGGCATCAGCAGCAACAAAAGTGACACAATTACCATAAGCTAAATCCGCACTGTTAACGGCCCACGCCCTTGCATAATAGGTCTGACCCTTTACAAGTCCTGTCAGCGTTACCGAATAGCTGCCTGTCCCTGATCCTGAAGTTATTGAATTGTCATCAACAGTAGGATTATAGAATTCTGCCCAGGTTATTCCCCTTGAAGTTACAGCCGCACCACCGTCTTCGATAACATTGCCCTGAATGATCATGTCTGAAGCTGAACCGTTATCTGACAATACCGTAGTTACCGTTGGGATCCTTACGATACCATTATTAATGCACCATGATTCCTTTAGTGCTTTTCTGATGATATCTCCCTCAATATATTGCATCAACATATTATAGGCAACCGCGGTTGCAACGTCCGCCGGGCTTGATTGAAAAAATAAGGCTTTAAGGTTGTCTTTAATAAAACGATATGTCGTAACGAGTTCATTATTTTTATAAACCTGGGTTGTGCTTTTTAATGATCGTTTTTCGGATGAAGAAGTATCTTCCATCATACTTGAAAAATATAATAATGTTCTGTATATGCGTGTATCGATGCTGTCGATAAAGAAAGCATCATCCGGATCAAGGGGTCCGTAACTGTCCATACAGCTGTCCACGTCCTGGCAAAAAGCTTCAAAATCCTGATTATTCACTCCTGCCTCATTCATGGAAAGTAGATAACCGGGATATGTCGTTTGTACAACGTTGTAAGTATTGCTGCCATCCAGGCGATTCCGGTTTATAACTGCCAGCCTGAACTGATCACCCCTTAAATTCTCAAGACCCTGAGCCATGGACATATCTGCATTTATTCTAATAATACTGTCATAAGGCGTATCATCCAATTCATCCAATGCTTCATCCACATAATCATGGAATTCCTCTTCTTCAAATTCATAAGTATATAATATGGTTTCCAGGGTATCCATATAGGTTTCAATATATACATCGTCAAAACCAAAGGCGTTCAAGGCAAATACAAACCAGGGGTATTTACCAAGGACCTGGTATGCCGAGTTACTGGCCTTTTTAGTGTATTTCGTAGTTTTAAGCAACCTTACAAATTCGCCCATATCGTATTCACAAGAATCAACTGTGCCATCAAAATAGAACATAATAGCTTTCCCATGCCGCTTCCCATGAACCATTTCCACTGTTTCATATACCTGTTTATCACCATTATGAATAGTGATCGGACCATGCCATTGACCATCATCATCCCGGTGGCCACAGGTTGTCACTTCATTATTTCCAATATAATGTGTTTCAAGCCATTTACCATCATCCGTCTTCTCCATAGTAGGCTTAGGTTGGTCTGCAGCCTGGCCTATGAGTAAAAGGATAAAGAAAGCTAATGCTAATATGGACAATATTAATTGCCACAATGTTGTTTTATTCCGATTTGTATTCATGATTATAGAGTTTAGTTATTTTTAGTCCTATGATAATTCCGGTAAAAAGCCCTGTTGTTTCCATAACTAAATCCTGTATACAAAAAGTTCCCTTCACAATTCCTGCATACTGCATTAATTCATAACCCAGGATAAAAACAGGTATACTGGCCATCCAGAAGTATCGTAACCATGATTTGCTTCCTGCCCAGATTCCTGTAATCAGTAAAGCATAAGCAAATGCAAACAATCCGTCAGGTAATGAGAAAATTAACCAATCAGGAAGAGGTGAAGAAGAAAGGGAATAACTTCTGGCAAGATTAAACCACTTACCTAATCCTGCAGCACGTATCCAGTTAAAAAAAATAAAATCTGATGTCCTGAATAATATATAAATAAGTCCGCCAAAAAACAGGGCAAGGGCTGACAGACAGATATATAATCTATAAAAACCAATGGGATTGTTTATGGTGGTTTGACTTTTCATTGTAATAAACAAGCCTCGTTATTTAACCGATGGCATCGTCATATAACAATGAGCAATTTTTGAACAAATTATGACAAAATATTTAAAAATCAAATGATTAATCCTCAGAAATTCAATGTTTTCTTCCGGTTTCTTTACGGACAGGCACAAGCGGACGCTCAGCATAGAGACATCCACCCCCCAACCCCCCGCTTCGCCTTCTTCCCGAATGCTCGGGACTTCGGCAGAGCAAGGCCAGCGGGGGACATTGCATCTTCTAAGCCGATGCAGACAATCTATTCTTTTCGCCTTTGTTTTCATTAAAAGCTACCAGGTTTCCATTAAGTGTTAAGATTGATCGAAGAGATGTCTCACGCTGGCGGGGGTTGGGGGGGTGGACCCCATACAGGTTCAAACGCCTGCCTGTATTCGGCAGACAGGTCCGCTTGGACCTGTATTTATAATTTCATTCACCCAATCACCAAATCACCAAATCACTAAATCACCAAATCACCAAATCACCAAATCATCAAATCACCCAATCACCAAATCACCCAATCACCCAATCACCAAATCACCAAATAATTCGGGTGCAGGAGTGCGGTATTTTATCTTGCCACCACCAACCGACGAGTAACTTCAGCGCTGCCATATGAAAGCCGGCAGACATACATCCCCTGCTGCAATCCCGAAAGATCCAGCTTAATCTGATTATTGCCCTGAGGCAAACGACCAAGATCTTTGCTCAGTACCTGACTCCCTTTCATGTCGGTTATAGTTACCTTTACCAATTCCGGCAAGTCAAGCCAAAAACTAAACGTTGTCAGCCCCGACGCCGGATTAGGATAGATGGAGAATTTCTCGCTCAACGTTTCACTTTCAGCAATTCCCGAAGGCTCGGCAGCAACAAATTCAATACAGTTGCCGTATGTGGTTCCGGCACTGTTGGTGGCATAGGTCCTGGCGTAATATGTAGTGCCTTCTGTAAGTCCGGTTATTGTTACCGTAAAGCTTCCCGTTCCCGATCCTGAAGTTTCTACGTTATCATCAAGAATCGGATTGTAGTAATCAGCCCAGACAATTCCCCTGTCGGTTACGGCATCACCACCATCGTCTATAACGTAGCCCTGCAACATCACACCGGTAGCCGAAACATGGGCTGAAAAATCAGTAGCTGTTGATGGGACATTGATTATACCCTCATCCATACACCAGGCTTTCCTGACTACCCGTTTTATCATATCGCCCTTAACATAATGCTCCATGAACATCAAATAAGCAACTACCTCTCCGACTTCTGCCGGTGTTGATTTCAATGACGATGGTTTTAGTATGGAGCAGGCTTTCCTGTATAGTGCCCGGTAATAACCTCTTTTGTTAACCAGGTTTTCAGTTTTAACCGAAAACTCCTCCTGCTCTTCCTCATCATCATCTTCAAACTCAGCAGTGTCAACAAAAGATAATAATGCCCAATACATATATGAATCAATGCTGTCAGTAAAGAAGGGATCCTCCGGATTAAGAGGCTCAAAAAGCGCCAGGGTATCATCGAAATCATGACAGAATGTTTCAAAATCCGCATCGGAAATTCCTTCTTCGGTCAGTGACAATATATAATTCGGATACCTGGCTTTCAAGACATCATAGGTTGAGCTTCCGTCCGACCGGTATCGGTCTACAACCGACAGCCTGAATTCAGCGTTTTTTAGTTCTTCCAGGCCTTGAAGGATGGATAGATTCGAGTTTAATGCTATGATACTGTCATGATAAGTTAAGCTAAGCTCATCCAATACCATTTCATAATAGTCGTCAAACTCATTAAAATCAAATTCATAACCATCCAAGAGAAGCTGTAACGTATCCATGAAGGTTTCAATATAGTCATCCCCGAAACCAAAACCATTCAATGAAGCATGGAACCATGGATATTTTTCTGTTAGCACTTCAAATGCTGAAGGATCTGCATTAACACTGCTAGTGCCCTTCTTAAAATCCTTTACAACCTCACCGTGATGATAAACAACCTCCTTTAAAGGGCCATCAGGATAATAAGTTCTACTAATAAAGTTGCGTAATCCCTCTTCCATTTCTACTTCTTCAATAACATAGACTATCTCGGAACTACCTGATTTCTTATATCCTGATTTAATAAGTGTCTTCCCGTGCCATCTGCCCCATTCATCGCGTTTACCTTCCACTTCACGGCTTACAAGCTTATGGTCCAAATGAAAGTTGTAAATTTTATTTTCTTTTAAATATTCAGTACGCACAGGTGCATCGGGAACAATTCCCAAATCCGATCCAATAGCCAACAAGATAAAGAATACTATAGCAACTACAGATAACACTGTTTGCCATAATGCTTTTCTATTCAATTTTGTTTTCATGATGGTTGGATTTATTAATAATTGCTATAATGAGAATTCCAAAAATCAGCCCTGCCGTTCCCATGGCAATGTCTTGCAGGCAGAAAGTTCCGGGTATGATGCCCTGGTATTGAAGCATTTCATATCCCAGCACAAGCAGCGGTATGCTGGCCATCCAGACATACCGTAACCACGATTTGCTTCCTGCCCAGATGCCGGTAATGATCAAGGAATAAGCGAATGACCATAAACCGTTGGGCAAAGAATAAACAATCCAATCAGGAAGTTGAAGACCAGAAAGAAAAGTATTACGCCTGGCGGCAGATAACATATTGTCCAGTCCTGCCACACGGATCCATTGAAAGAAAACAGGTTCAGACGGCCGGAAAAGAATGTAGATGGTTCCCCCAAAAATAATGGCAAGGGCAGTCAGACAGATGTATAATCTATAAAAACCAATGGGATTGTTTATAGTGGTTTGACTTTTCATTGTAATAAACAAGCCTCGTTATTTAACCGATGGCATCGTCATATAACAATGAGCAATTTTTGAACAAATTATGACAAAATATTTAAAAATCAAATGATTAATCCTCAGAAATTCAATGTTTCCTTCCGGTTTCTTTACGGGCAGGCACAAGCGGACGCTCAGCACAGAGACATTTTCATTCACCAAATCACCAAATCACTAAATCACCAAATCATCAAATCACCAAATCACCAAATCACCAAATCACCCAATCACCAAATCACCAAATACTTCAGGATAACGGTTGATGGCAGGTTATTTGCAGTACACGCTGAGTCGATGCCGTCACCTTATACCGGTCATCGATTCTCATACCCACCACCCAGATGATATTGCCATCCGACTCCAGGATCCATACTCTTTTCTTATCCGGAAGCGCTACTTTCCTGTCAGTGAAAAAATCACTGAGCTTTTTTCTTCCTTTCATTCCCAAGGGGTAAAAATAGTCCCCTTTTTTCCATTTCCTGAGGGTAAGCGGGAAGTGCACACGATCCATGTCAAGCGAGGCCATGTTTTCATCAGCCGGCAATGTTGCAGATGTTTGATATGCTTTGGTTATCAGGGTTATGTTTACCGGATGCTGGAGAACCGCAGTATCCTGTGTTATTTTTATCCCGGCTTCTTCCTCCTGTTGCAGCGGACGTATAATAAGGCATGAGCGGTCGACGGTAAGCTCATGCGAACGTGAGAAAAACTGCTTGCCGGGCTGGCCCTTCAATGAATCCAGCAGGCGTTCCACCGTGTCATAATGAAATCCGTAAGGCTGAAGCACTTCAAACAATATGATGCCGGGTGAAGACAGGGTCCTGACACCTGACACATCAATCTGCAGCCGATGTTCATCTCCGGTAACGGACTGTTGTACGAACCGGGAGGCCTCGTGGCTCAGCAGGTCTTCCGTTTCCCGAAGCTGCACCATGGTTTTGATCACAGCCTCATCAAATTCAGGCATGACCTTCCGGATTTCCGGCAGCAGGATATGCCTTATCTTATTGCGCAGGTATTTGACCGAGGCGTTGGATGAGTCTTCCTTCCATGCAATCTTCATCAATTTCGCATACGCGGTAATGGCTTCACGTGTGAGGAAGAGCAGGGGCCTGACCAGGTTTCCGTTCCGCGGCCTGATGCCGGTGAGTCCTGTTATGCCGGTGCCGCGTGACAGGTTGATCAGGAAGGTTTCCACCGAATCATTCCTGTTATGGGCAGTGGCAATCAGATCGTAACGGTTTTCCTGTGCCAGCTCATTGAACCATTGGTAGCGTAGTTCGCGGGCAGCCATCTGGATGGAAATGCCTTTTTCTTTTGCATATGGCCCTGTATCAAACTTCCTGGTAAAGAAAGTCTTTCCCAGGCTTGCAGCAGTTTGCCGGACAAAATCCTCCTCGCCGTCAGATTCCTTTCCCCGGAGGTTAAAATTGCAGTGGGCAATAGCGAATTTCAATGAATGCCGGCTGAACAGATCCAGCATCACCATCGAATCGATGCCCCCGCTGACGGTCAGCAGGAAGGATTCTGCGCCGGTGCACCGGCAGTATTCCGCCAGGAACTGCATGAATTGCCCTGAAATATGGGAGGGATCGGTTTGCATGGGGTAAAAATAGGATAATTTTTTAACACCTCACCCCTACCCCTCTCCTGAAGGGAGAGGGGAAGAAGTGCAGAATATCATTGGTGTATAATTAAGAAGAATGTACTTTGGCTTTAATACACCTCACCCCTGCACCCCTCTCCTGAAGGGAGAGGGGAAGAAGTATAAAATATCATGGTTGTAAATTAATTGATTAAAGTTTTTATGAATGTTTCTTTATACGTCAACCCATGATAATGTTTAAGATAATGCTTATATCTATTGCATTCCCCTCTCCTTCAGGAGAGGGGCAGGGGTGAGGTGTCACACAATTCCCTCTTCTTCAGGTTTTGCTTCCGCCTCCGTCATTCTATCTCTCAGCTCTTTTGCATGTGAAAATACTTTGCCTTTCGATTCCAAATGCAGATTAGGATTATTTTCAAATTCTTCCATATTATTATACAATAAACGATGTTTCTCAGAGCTACATTCCCCTCTCCTTCAGGAGAGGGGCAGGGGTGAGGTGTCACACAATTCCCCTCTCCTTCAGGCCTTGTTTCGCTGAAGCTACGCGAAGGCGAAGAGAGGTGCAGGGGTGAGGCCTCAATAACCTATAATCTGCGGCTTATCCATGTAAAAATTCTTCAGCATCAGCCGCGGTTCCCCGGAAGCCACGAACATATAATAAGTGGCTTCTTCCGGCAGCGAAGTATACCAGGTGAATTTGAGCTGCAGCGTATTGAAAACCAGGCGTTCATTCCTGATCCTCACCCCCACCCCGACGCTGGAAAACAATTTATGATTGCTTTGTGCGAAGGAACTCCCGTCGATGACGCCGAGATCGGCAAAGGCAAAGCCCACGAAACGAAATCCAAACAACTGGTAAGGCGTGAACATCACTGATTCAAGTTTCAGCAGCATTTTCTCATCCCCCCTCAGATACCGGCTGCGCAGCCCTGTTATGCCGCTGCGGTTCTCCAGGGATACAAATTCATCCGGGTGCCGGTTTATGCCCCTGGTGTATTCTGCAGTTATGAATTGCCTGAATTTAAAGCGGTTAATTGTCAGCAGGTCGGTGTGGTGTTTGATCAGCAATCGAAATACGCCTTGTTCCGCCTTCCTGTCATTCACAAAGGATCCCAGTTCAGCCAGGGTGTAATAATAGCCGAACCTGCTGATGTTAAAGGCTCCTGAAGCTGAAATGCCAAGGTAGGGACGATAATTATACTGTCCCTGTTCAAATCCCCCGGTAAGCTTTACCAGGTAACCGAACGGGACGTCCTCGGTCTGTCCGAAGCTGTAAATATGGGTGCTCCGGTAAAAGCCCTGCCGTGAAAGGCCAACGGAAAAAAACAGCTGGGTCTTGTCCTGGAACCGGTAGAGAAAATCTTCGTCGGTATCGGGACATTGCACAAAATCATTATACCACAGGCGGCCGGCCATAAAAAAATTGGTTTGGGTAGGGCTTGATCCCATCCTTGATCCCAGGCTGATAGACCGCCCCAGCCAGAAGTCATGGCTCAGGTAATCCAGGAATACATCCTTCCAGGTGGTATCCCGCAGGGCGATATCCTGTGTGATCTGCGTCTTTTCAAGGCTCACGGCTCCTGCCCAGTTGATGTCGGAGGCCATGAAGTCCCGGTAAAGATCGAGCCGGTATGTTTTCAGGTTCCACCGATCGGCAAAAAACAAATTGCCCGTGATATAGCTCCCCCCGATGTTGGCGATGCTGTACTGAAGACTGGTGCCGAACAACCTGCCCTGTGAGGTATTCCAGAACAGCTTGGCCTCTAACTGATGGCCCAGGCCCAGCACATTGGTATTCCATAAAGACGCATTGCCGGCCTGCACATCCGACAGTTCGGCTGACACGCCATAAGGCCACAGGTCCTTGATGAGCAGGATCACGTCAACCGAGTCGTCATGCGCATTTGCTCCGCTGATCAGAAAACGTGCATCGTCAATATAGGGCAGATCCCTCAACAACCTTTCATTCTCAAACACCATAAAGGGATTGAGCCTGTCACCCTCATGAAACATAAGGCTTTGGCTGATGATGCGTTTCCGTGTCCTGATATGTACGTCGTTGCCGATCTTTCTGATCAGGCGGGTCGCTTCCAGGGTGGTATCCTCTATGGTGGGACCGAAAACATCGAGCCGTCTGATGGTGACAGACCTGATCACCTTGTTTTCATAGGTTTTGAACAATCCGGGGTCCAGCACTTTTTTTGCCGGGGCCTTCTTCGAAGTATCAGTGAACAGGACGTTATAGAGCTCACGGGTAAAGCGTTTGTTCTCAGCCCTCAACTTCAGGCTGTCATAAAACATCCGGCTCCTGTGATCCAGTGAATATCCGTTGTTATTTCGATAAGGCACCTCCAGCAGTGAATCGTGATCCTGGCGGATGAGATCAAGGTAATCAAGGGTATCACCGGGAGAAGGAAGAGCGGCAGCGGCAGCTGCAGCTGCAGCCGTGTCAGGGTATTGGGCACGGGCGTCAAATGAAAAAATCAGCAAAAGCAGGAAGGGCTGCAAAGAAAAGAAATACTTCGCGAACCTTCGGAAAAATATGATGTATAAATCTGACATTTAAATACATACAAAACTACACTCTAGTTAAAGATAACGAAAAAAAACTTATCTGCTTTTTTAACCCTGTATAATGATGCTGCAAAGAAACAAGTTGTTCATTTTCATCTCTTGTTTTATTTTTATTTATATTTTTGTCATCCTCTCTGTGAGATTTGATAGTTTGCATGAA
Organism: uncultured Bacteroidales bacterium; assembly: GCA_964390385.1. Taxonomy (GTDB): domain Bacteria; phylum Bacteroidota; class Bacteroidia; order Bacteroidales; family UBA10428; genus UBA5072. The sequence continues at coordinate 9,692 of CAYMJH010000125.1, forward strand.
AAAAAAGTTTTTCAACGTATTAAAATACATCTTTTTCCTGGCCATCGGCGTATTCCTGTTCTGGTGGCTTTACAAGGACCAGCCCATTGAGGAATACATCCGGTCGTTCAGCGACCTTAAATATTTCTGGATCATCCTGTCCGTTATTTTCGGAATCTTTTCGCAGATATCGCGTGCGATAAGGTGGAATATGCTCATCAGGCCGATGGGTTACAGGCCTAAGACCTATAATACCTTCCTGGCAGTCTGCATCATGTATTTCGTCAATCTCATCATCCCCAGGGCGGGCGAGATATTCCGGTGCACGGTAATGAACCGTTATGAGAAAATACCTTTTGCCAAGCTGGTGGGCACTGTGGTCATCGAAAGGATGACGGATTTCCTGTTCCTGATGATGGCGGCAGTGGTCATTATCCTGTCGCAGCTGAAAGTCTTCATCAATTTTTTCCGCGCCCATCCCGAGATGAGCCATAAGCTGACCTCCGTCTTATCCTGGCGGAATATTATCATCGTATTGCTTGCACTCGGTTTTTTTTACCTGGGCTTTGTCCTTTTCCGCAGGTATTTCCGGAAAAAAAGGCAGGAGAACACCACCCTGGGATCAAAATTGAGGACCCTGAAATATAACCTGATCGAAGGCATTAAGTCCGTCGGAAAACTGGAGAACAAATGGCTGTATATCGGCCATACCACCTTTATGTTCCTGATGTGGCTGTTCATGCTGTATGTCGTTTTCCTGGCTTATGAACCCACAGCTCACCTGAGCATCCAGGTTGGGATGATCACCTTCCTGATGGGGGGACTGGCCATGCTGGCCCCGGTACAGGGAGGCATCGGCGCCTGGCATTTCATGGTCATTGAAACCCTTGTCATATACGGCATTTCCCAGCCCGAGGGCAAGGTCTTCGCCCTCATCGCCCATGCCTGCACCAACCTCGTATACCTCATCATCGGCGGCATCGCCATGATCCTGATGCCGTTGCTTAACGGTGGGAAGAAGAAAGAAGGTGATCAGTAATCGGTAATCGGTAATCGGTAACTTGTAACCAGTACCCAGTAACCGGTGATCGGTAATCGGTAGTCAGTAATCTCCAGTTCTATTGCTTGCAGAATAAGAAGGCTTTGTCGATCATGGACCCCAGCATTTTACCAATTGATTCACAAAATCTAATGGCTCTTTCTTTATCAGCTGCATTAAGGTATTTGCACTCAAATGCGATTTCAAGCCAATGTTGCGTTTCAAACTGTTCAGAATCTGCATCTGTAAGCTTTGAAATAAAGTGAGGCTTATATCGCCTTTTACCCCATGCTTCAGCGATCTGTGCTCCCACTGACCTTGAAGAACGTCTGACCTGATCAGCCAGAGAATATTTCTCTTCTATTGGAAATTTCTGACTGATAATATAAATCTCATTTGAAAGTTCTCTTGATAATTTATAAACCTCCAATTCTTTAAAGCTTTTAACATAATTCATGACTGTACAACGAATTGATTTACATAACATAATGATTACCAACAACAATTACCGATTACCGCTTACCGATTACCGATTACCGATTACCGGTTACCGGTTACCGATTACCGGTTACCGATTACCGATTACCGATTACCGATTACCGCTTACCGGTTACCTCCCCCGAAATACTCC
>CAYMJH010000126.1:0-11167 GCA_964390385.1 uncultured Bacteroidales bacterium
AGCGTGTCAGACCGGAAATGAATATCAACACCACTGAAAAATGCCCCACCTGCCATGGTACCGGCGAGATCTCACCCAGCATTCTCCTGGTTGATAAAATTGAAAATCATATTTCCTCCATCCTCATTAAACAAAAACACAAAAGCCTTGCCCTGAAGGTACATTCCTATGTGGCTGCCTATATCCTGAAAGGTTTTTTTTCGCTGAAGCTGCGCTGGCGCATGAAATATAAGTGCAGGATAAAGGTGATGGCAATCTCCTCTTACGATTTTCTGGAATACCATATTTACGACAAACAGGGGGAAGAAATTACGCTGTAGACTGACCTTCGCGTTTTTTCTTTTCCGCTTCAGGTATGCAGCCATCTTCCGGGCAGTTGAATTCATTCCGGTTCCCGGATTATTGGCAGATCTGAAAACAAAAACCTATTTTTATGTGTTTTTATTCCGGTAAAATTTTCTAGCTATGAAAAGAACTTTGCTGTATGCCTGGACAATGGCCGGTCTTTTTAATATCCTTCACGGCCAGATCATCAATCCTGTTCAATGGACATTTTCGACTGAGAAGGCAGGCGACAATGCCTATAACCTTGTGTTTACGGCATCGATTGAGAAACCATGGCATATGTATGGGATCAACATTCCCGAGGGAGGTCCCATTCCGCTCTCTTTTACGTTCCAGGAAAACCCTGCTGTTGAGCTGGCCGGTACCGTACGCCAGGTAAGCAGGCCCGAAATCGTTGACGATCCCGTGTTTCATATGAAAGTTGAGCTTCATGGAGGGAAAGCGGTTTTTAAACAAAAGGTCAGGTTACTTCGCCCGGGTATTGAGGTTGCGATCAAAGGATCAATGAGCTATATGACCTGCAGCGATGTGCAGTGTATCCCGCTGGATACGGATTTTTCCTTTTGGATACCGGCATCACTCCCTGTCGCGCAAACTCCTGCAAAGGAATCCGGCCGGCCCGTGCAGGCACAGACTGAGCCCCCCGAAGACAGCACTGAGACTGTCGCAGATGAAACCGCTGCTGATGACACAGTGAGGGTTACGGAAGAAAGCCCTGCTGATGCAAGCCCCGGGAAAAAGGACAGAGGACTGCTCGGCACATTCCTGATTTCCCTGCTGGCAGGACTGGGAGGGTTGCTGACTCCCTGCGTCTATCCGATGATTCCCATGACCGTTACCTATTTCCTCAGGGGAGGAAAACCGAGGGGCAAGGCCATAGCCGAAGCACTGGTATTTGGTGTTTCCATTGTGGTCATTTATACATTGATCGGCATCCTGGTGGCGGTTATTAAAAATCCCAATGCCGTGAATGCCTTTATCACTCACTGGATCACCAACCTGGTTTTTGCGCTTATCTTCCTGGCCCTGGCTGCCTCCTTCTTTGGTATGTTCGAACTGGTGCTGCCCGGCAGCCTGGCGGATAAGGTAGACCGCCAGGCCGACAAGGGAGGGTTCGCGGGAGCCTTCTTTATGGCCCTGGCTATGGCCATTCTTTCCTTTTCATGCACAGGGCCTATCGTTGCATCATTGCTGATCACGGCTGCCCAGGGTGAAGTGCTGGAACCCGTGATCGGGATGATGGGCTTTTCCATTGCCTTTGCGTTGCCTTTTACCCTGTTTGCCATATTCCCGTCATGGCTGCAGAGTCTTCCCAAATCGGGAGGGTGGCTCAATGCCGTGAAGGTATTCTTTGCCTTTATCATGCTGGCCTTTTCCCTTTACTTCCTGGGCAAAGTCGACCAGGCTTATCACCTGAACATGCTCACAAGAGAGGTCTTCCTCATCCTGTGGATCGTTATCTTCCTGCTGCTGGGCTTTTACCTGCTGGGCAAGATCAGGTTCGCGCATGACAGCGAGATTACTTCCATCAGCGTGCCGCGGTTGCTTGTTACGATCGCTTCCTTTTCCTTTGCACTATACCTGTTTACCGGCTTGCTGGGCAATGACCTGAAAGGGATATCCTCGGTCCTTCCCCCGAAAAAGGAAAAGTCTTCGATGACTTCAGGAAATGCTGCCCGGGGTGAAATGCAGCAGGATGGTTCCCCACTGTGCGGCATTCCGAAGTATTCCGGTTTTCTCGGTCTTCCGCACGGTCTGCAGGGATATTTCGATTATGAAGAAGCCCTTGCCTGTGCCCGTGAAAAGAACAAGCCCTTGCTGATTGACTTCGTCGGCCACACCTGTTCAAACTGCAAAAAGATGTACGAACAGGTATGGTCTGATCCGGCCGTCCTTGAAATCCTGAAAAACGATTTCATTGTCGTTGCGCTTTATACCGATGACAGGACGAAACTTCCCGAGGCGGAATGGATCACATCAGCCTACGACGGCAAAATTAAAAGCACCATCGGAAAGAAAAACCAGGACTTTCAGGTGACACGCTTCAGATCCAACGCTCTCCCCCTGTATGCCATGGTGGATGGCAACGGGAATGAATTGACCGGGACACGGTATACCTATGACCCGGACGTGAATAAATTCGTTACCTGGCTGAAGGAAGGGAGGGGGAATATGGTAAACGGTAAACGGTAATCGGTAATCAGTAATACCGAATACCGATTACCGATTACCGCTTTCTTTCTTGTCACCCGTCACCCGTCACTTGTCACTCTTTCGTGATTTCGGGTTTTTCGCTTTCTCTTGCACTTTTAAAAAGCAACCGTGAAACCAGTTGACTGATCAGTCCCGTCCCGTATCCTGCCAGCATTACAAAGGAGGCTGCGACGCTCAGCAATCCCACTGCCAGGTTTTGGCTGACAAAGGTTGCATGGATGAAAAGGATCAGGCTGTATGCCAGGATAGTCATAAAATAGCTTAAAAAAACAGGCATTGAAAAGAAGACCGAGAGGATGCCGGCAATATTATACAGCACAAAAAGAGAGGGCAGGAGATGCACTGGCTTTATGGCATTCCCGTGACGGATAAAAAGATCGACACGGCCGCGGCCAAAGGAATGGGTCTGCTTATAAAACTTGTAAAAGGTCGATCTTCTTTTGTGGTACACGTATGCTTCCGGGATAAGAACACTGCAGTACCCGGCCCGGTCAAGCCGGATGCTCAGATCGATATCCTCCGATACTTTCAGTCCGCTGAAGCCCCCAACCTTGTTAAAGGCTTCCCGGAGAACTCCCATATTGAAGCTTCGCGGCTGGTATTTCCCCATATGCTTTTTCCTTCCCCTTATGCCCCCGGTGGTAAACGGTGAGGTCATGGCATAGCTGATGGCCTTCTGAACAGGGGTAAACGACTTGTGCGTGGCATCGGGGCCTCCGAAAACCTGAACCGTATGTTGCTTCAGGAAATCATCAATGGTTGCCAGGTAGGCGGGAGGGGCAATACAATCGGAATCAAGAAAAATCACATATTCTCCCGAGGCTCTTTCAACGCCCCGGTTGCGTGCTTCGCTGATCCCTAATCCATTTTCATACAGGTAAATAAGGTTTAGTCTGTCATGGTATGGATCCACAGCGTCTTTCACAATGGAAGCAGGACTTCCATCGGCGATAACCACCTCAAAATCTCTGAATGATTGATCCGCCAGGCTGTTTAACAACTCATTCACTTCATCGGGACGGTTGAAGGTGGGGATAATCAGGGAGTATTTCATAATGTTATAATGTAAGAATGAGGTGATTTCACGACTTTTTTAACACCTCACCCAGCCCTCTCCTGAAGGAGAGGGTGAATATGGATTAAAAACATTGTCCAAAAAAAGTAGATCGTTGTATTCCTGTCTAAATAATGTTTAAAGGCCTGATATTATTTTGTAATTTTATAATTGAGGAAATGATTCAACTTGCTGCATTTCCCCTCTCCTTCTGGAGAGGGGGCAGGGGGTGAGGCTTTTTAAATCTCCTTCTCAATATGATAATCATTCCTCTCCGCGGAATTCCGTGAGATCAATTCTCCAAGGAATCCCACCAGGAAAAGCTGTGTGCCGATGATCATGGCCGTAAGCGCAATATAGAAGTAGGGGCTGTCCGTCACCCTGGGAGCCAGGAGGTTATGGCTTACAGCAATCAGCTTGTTAATACCCACGATGGCGGCCATGATAAATCCAAGGATGAACATGAGCGTTCCCAGTGTACCGAAGAAATGCATGGGCCTTTTGCCAAACCGGGAAATAAAGGAAATGGACAACAGGTCAAGGTATCCGTTGATGAACCGTTCGAATCCGAATTTCGAGGTGCCGAATTTGCGCTTGCGGTGCTGCACCACTTTCTCCCCGATCTTTCTGAATCCTGCCTTCTTTGCAATAATGGGTATATAGCGGTGCATCTCACCATATACTTCTATGGCTTTCACCACTTCGCCACGGTATGCTTTCAGACCGCAATTGAAATCATGCAGTCTGATGCCGCTGAACCTGCGTGCAGTCCAGTTGAACAATTTGCTGGGCAGGTTCTTGGTAAAGGCATTGTCGTACCTTTTTTTCTTCCATCCCGAGACCAGGTCAAATTTTTCTTCCCTGATCATGTTGTACAATCCGGGAATCTCCTCGGGATTGTCTTGCAGATCAGCATCCATGGTGATGACAACTTCTCCGCGGGCAGCCCGGAAACCACAATGAAGAGCGGCAGACTTGCCATAGTTGCGGCGGAATTTTATACCCCTGACGGCATTGTTCTGTTTGACCAGGTTCTCAATGACATCCCATGAATTGTCGGAACTGCCGTCGTCGATCAGGATGATTTCGTAACTCAGCCGGTTTTCCTGCATGACCTTGTTGATCCAGTCCGCCAGTTCCGGCAATGATTCCGCCTCGTTCAGCAAGGGTATGACAACAGAGATATTGACAGCGGGCATAGGGTTTTTACATAGGTTGTGCATTCCCGTCGAAGGGAGTGCCTTCTTTTTTCACGAATGCGGCGGTAACCAGCGAAATAACGGCACCAATCAGGGCATAGAACAACACCCCCATGATAACTGACGCAGGTGAACCCATCATCTTTCTGGTTCTCTCGACTGACAATTCGATCAAATCTTCAGAAAGGCCTTTTTCCAGCAACATTTCTTCCGTTTGTGCAATAGTTTGTTCAACAAGTCCGGGATCGATAAACCGGACCAGGACAAACGAAAAGAAGGAGGCAAGAATTCCGGCACAAACTGCGATAAGCAATCCGGTTACAAAAGCATTCCCGTACGAAATAATTCCGCCCATCACTTTATTCCGGTAGGCCAATGACCCGACCAGGATACCGGCAATAAGCAAGGCATAGACAAGCAGTCCAAGTCCGCGGTTGGTAAATTGGTTAGAAACATAAAGCAGTAAGGAATATATAATGAGCACTATGCCTGTAATAGCGCCCCAGGTCAGGGCATTCTGAAGCAACGAAGGTTTGTTTTCCATATGGTTTAATTCTTGGTTTATTCCACAAATATAGGTTTTTATATCTATTTGCAGCAGCGGAAAAATTTCTTTGTAATGAAAAGAAAAGTGACTACTTTTGCACTCCCGGGTAAGTCTCATACGGTCAGCTCCTGCTGAATCCCCCCAGGTCCGGAAGGAAGCAAGGGTAAGCAGTTGTAGCGGCGCGATGTGAGTAGCTTACCCGGTTTTTTTAGTGACAAGTGACGAGTGACAAGTGACAGGCAGGGATTTGGTAAAGGGGACGAGGGACGGGTCAGAACTTGTCACTTGTCACTCGTCACTCTTTCAGTTTGCCTTTGTAGTATTTGTACAATTCCACCTGGGCGCGGATTTTTTTTGATCCGCCTGAACGGACATAGGAATTGTCCTGGATGGGATTGATGATCCTGGCCTTTGTGTTGTCTTTCAGCTGAATCTCAATCAGGTCTTTGATTTCCTTCTGGACGTCCCTGTCATAAATAGGGCAGGATACTTCAATGCGCCGGTCCAGGTTCCGGTTCATCCAGTCGGCGGAAGATATGTAGTACAATTCATTTCCGCCGTTGCAGAATATCACCACCCGGGAATGTTCCAGGTACTTGTCCACGATGCTGATGGCCTCAATGTTTTCACTTAATCCGGGAACGCCGGGGATCAGGGAGCATATACCCCGCACGATCAGTTTGATTTTCACGCCGGCACGGTTGGCCCGGTAGAGTTTATTGATGATCTCCTTGTCAACCAGATTGTTGATCTTTAAGACAATATAAGCTTCTTTCCCTTTTTTGGCATTCCTGATCTCATGCTCAATAAGGGAGTATATTTTTTTCCTGAGGAAAAGAGGCGAATTGATCAGATGGCGGTAGGTATAATTGCGGTAAGTATTCTCAAAGAAGTCAAAGGTCCTTTTTACTTCCCCCGTGATTCTCGGATCGGCGGTGAAAAGCATCAGATCGGAATACACCGCTGCGTTTCCTTCATGAAAGTTCCCGGTGCTGACGCAGCCGTAACGGATTTGTTTCTTGCCTTCCAGTCGGGTGATATTGAGTAGTTTGGCATGGACCTTAAGGCCCGGAATGCCGAAGAACACGTTTGCCCCGACCTCTTCGAGCTTGCGCGACCAGTAAATGTTCGCTTCCTCGTCAAAGCGGGCCTGCAGTTCAATGACAACATTAACTTTCTTCCCGTTCCGGGCTGCATTGATCAGCGCATTGACCACCTTTGAATTGGAAGCAACCCGGTATACAGTTATACTTATTTCAGTGACCCTCGGATCAATGGATGCTTCCTGGAGCAGCCTGACGAAAATAATAAAATCATGATAAGGAACATGGAGCATGAAATCCTTCCTGGCGATGGCATCCAGGATACTCGACTGCATTTTTACCTGGGGATGCTTCAGCGGAGGATCTTTTGCATACACCAGTTCAGGTCCGCCAATATTAGGGAATTGCATGAAGTCTTTGAAATTGTGGTAACGCCCTCCCGGGATCAGCGCACTGTTATCATCCAGCCGCAATTTCATGACGATGTAATCGAGGAGGTCCTTGGCAATGGAATTATCGAATACAAACCTTACGGGTTGTCCTTCCCGGCGGCCCATCACGCTGCTCGAGATCAATTCGAGAAGGCTTTTTGATATATCATTGTCCATATCAAGCTCAGCGTCACGGGTCAGTTTGATGATCCAGGATCCTGATATATCAAAGTGCAACAGCGCAAAAACATCATCGAGGGAGTACCGGATGACATCCTCCAGCAGGATAATAAACTTACGGCCGTTCTCTGAAGGCAGCACTATGAACCTGTGAAGGATGCCGGTGGGTATTTCAATCACCGCATAATCCGTCTTTTTTATTTCGGGGCGGTTGCCGGTCATCTTGATGGCGAGGTAAATGGATTTGTCCTTCAGGTAAGGAAAATCATTGAGGTTGCTAAGCAGGATGGGAGATATGACAGGCATTACATGATCATAGAAATACTTTTTCACAAAAGATTCCTGATCGGGATTAAGTTCCATCTCATTGATAATGAAAATCTTGTTTCTTTCAAGTTCCCCGAGGATCTGCTGGTAGGTATATTCGAATTTATTCTGAAGCTGGATGACCTTTTTCTGGATCTGGTTCAGCAGTTTTTTTGGCCTTTCCCCTTCAAATGATTTGTCTCCTTCCTGGAGGTCAATCATTCGCTTTATGGTAGCCACCCTGACCTTAAAAAATTCATCTAGGTTATTGGAAAAAATTCCCAGAAACCGGATTCGTTCAATCAGGGGAACAGAAAGATCCTGCGCTTCCTGGAGCACCCTTTCGTTGAAGGAGAGCCAGCCGATTTCACGGTGTATTAGCTTTGCCTGTTCTTTCATGCAGGTTGGGATTTTTGTTTTCTTCCCTTTATTTTACATTTCACCATTTTCCTTTGCGGGGAAAATAAAAGTATGCTTTGCCAGGCTTGATGCGTCGATATTCCGCCAGCTGTCGGTTGAAAATTCAAGCCTTACCGCTCCTGAAGTGGGAAGGTCATCCAGGGCGCCGTTCAGAAAATGATTGACCAGATCGGTAAAATCGGGATTGTGGCCAAAAATCATCAGGGAGCCGATCATGTCGTCTGTTTCCCTGATCTTTTGGAGGCTATAGCTGACAGAGGACTCATAAAATCCTTCATCGATCCGAACTTTATCGGCAGGCAGGCTGAAAATCCTGGTGAAGATCACGGCAGTATGCAGTGCCCTGTTGGCGGGGCTGGAAATAATCAGCTCGGGGAGATTGAATTTCAGTTTGATGCTGCGGGCTGTTTCATAGGCATTTTTAATACCCCTTACCTTCAAGGGCCTGTCAGCATCAGCAACATTTTCATAATCCCAGTTCGATTTGGCATGTCTGACAACATAAAGTACCCTGTGCTTCTTTTTCATTCGATAAAACCATTAACAACGTTAGCAGCAAAAGTAAGCAATCTGGCCGAAAGTTATAACAAATGACTGGCCAGTTCCGCCAGGTAACTTCTTTCTCCCTTCACGAGATTAACATGAGCAAAGAGGTCCTGTCCTTTCATCTTATCCGTGAGATAGCTCAGCCCGTTCGACTTTTCATCGAGGTAAGGCGAGTCAATTTGCTCAATATCGCCGGTAAAGACCATCTTGGTATCTTCGCCTGCCCGTGTAATAATGGTCTTGATTTCATGCGGCGTCAGGTTTTGCGCCTCATCAACGATGAAAAATATTTTTGAAAGGCTTCTTCCCCGGATGTATGCCAGCGGGGTTATGATCAGCTTTTCGTTTTTCAGCATTTCTTCTATTTTCTGATATTCCTTGCTGGTTTGAGAAAACTTGTTTTTGATCACATCGAGATTATCAAACAAAGGCTGCATGTAGGGGCCGATTTTTTCCTTTACATCGCCGGGCAGGAATCCCAGGTCGCGGTTTGAAAGCGGCACGATGGGCCTGGCCAGGAATATCTGGGTAAAATCCTGCCGCTGATGGATGGCGGCTGCCAGTGCCAGCAATGTCTTGCCCGTCCCCGCTTTACCGGTGAGGCTGACCAGCCTGACCTTGGACCGGAGCAGGGCATCGATGGCGAAAGTTTGTTCCGCATTCCTGGGATCAATGCCGTAGGTTTTCTGTTTCAGCACACGGTTGATCAGCTTTAGCTCCGGATCGTAATGGGCCAGGGCACTCGATGAGTTGCCCTTGAGGATGAAATACTGGTTGGCAATGGGCTCTTTTTTGAACCTGAAGTCCTCCAGTGGTATTCCTTCGGGATTATCATACAGCACCTTGATGAGTTTGTCATCCAGATTCTCAAGGGTGGAAATGTTTTTATAGATCTCTCCGATGTCCTGCACTTTGTCGTTTTCGTAATCCTGGGCCATTATTCCTATAGACTTGGCCTTCATCCTGAGGTTGATATCCTTACTGATGAACACCACATCGCGGTCGACCTTATTGCGGTATACATGTTCGGCGATAGCCAGGATCCTGTGATCAGCAGTGTTTTCGGGGAACGATGCCTGCACGGTTGCGGAGAAAGGCTTACCGGTTTCTATGCTGAGTTTGCCTAATCCTTTCCCGAGAGGCACGCCACCGTTAAATAATTTGTCTCCTGAAAGCTTGTCGAGTTCACGCGTAAATTCACGGGCATGGTAATTGATGATGTCATTCCCCCGTTTGAATTTATCCAGCTCTTCCAGCACCGTTATGGGGATGATCACATCATTTTCCTGGAAATTGTATATACATTGGTAATCGTGCAGCAGCACATTGGTGTCGAGAATGAACACCTTCCTGATTTTTTTCGCCATGTTCTTGGTTTTTGTAAAACAGCTTTATGATATATTTGCAGCATCTAACGAATTTTTTCCAGCCTAATGTTATTTCATTTTTCTTTAAACAGAGGTCAGGTTTATTAATAATTATTAACATGCCGGTTATGGATGCCATTGAAGCGATTTTAAACCGAAGGAGAATCCGGAAGTATTCCGCGGAAAGCATGTTTCAATATGAAAGAGGGTAAGCACGGTGATAAAAAAGCGATATTTAAAAGGTCTGACCCAGCAAGCAATGCCTGGGAATTATTCCCGCACCCTGGCGTATCTGTATGAGCAGCTGCCCATGTATCACAGGGTGGGCAAGGCAGCGTATAAATCGGGACTGGAAAACGCCTACCGGCTGGATGAATATTTTGATCAGCCCCATCGCCATTATAAAACCATCCATGTGGCCGGCACCAACGGAAAAGGCTCGGTCTGCCATATGCTTGCAGCCATTTTGCAGCAGGCCGGGTACAAGGTCGGACTGCATACTTCTCCCCACCTGGTGGATTTCCGTGAACGGATCAGGGTAAACGGCAAGCCGTGCAGTAAGCAATACGTAATTGACTTTGTAAGAAAGCATAAAGAAATTATCGAAACCATACATCCTTCTTTTTTTGAAGTATCCGTTTTCATGGCTTTCGATTATTTTGCAAAGCACGCTGTTGATGTGGCCATCATTGAAGTGGGCCTTGGAGGCCGTCTTGACACCACCAATATCATCACCCCGGTTTTGTCGGTGATCACTTCCATTGGTAAAGACCATACAGACTTTTTGGGTGACACACTGGAAAAGATTGCTGCCGAGAAGGCGGGCATCATCAAAGCCGGCGTTCCGGCGGTGATTGGTGAGACACATCCTTTGACAGCCCCGGTCTTCAAGCGAATTGCAGAAGAGCGAAATGCGCCGGTATTTTTTGCTGATCAGCGTTATACGATCGATTACAGCCTTTTCACCGCCGACGGATACCAGTTGTTCAATGTAAAAAGGGATAGTCAGGTAACCATGCCTAACCTCAGGAATATCCTGCTTGGATCATACCAGCGCAAGAATACCGTTACGATGCTGATGGCTGTCGATCTGCTGCGAGAAAGCGGATTTACCATTGCGGATACCGATGTATATGCAGGATTGAAAAAGGTGGTTGATCTGACCGGGTTGCAGGGCCGATGGCAGGTAACAGAATATAATCCCCGGATAGTACTGGATTCAGCTCATAATGCCGACGGGATGCGGGAAGTAATACGACAGTTGAGCCTTACCGCTTATAAAAACCTTCATCTGGTGATCAGCTTTGTGAATGACAAGGATACGGATGCTGTTCTTGTCCAGTTGCCTGTTAAAGCCCTGTACTATTTCACCCGGTCGTCGGTGCCGCGTTCGATGGACCATCAAGAGCTAAAACAGAGGGCCGGCCGTTATGGATTAAACGGTGAAAGTTATTCTTCAGTGACCGATGCAGTGCAGGCTGCACAGAAAAATGCAGATCACAGCGACCTGATCCT
>CAYMJH010000127.1:0-10912 GCA_964390385.1 uncultured Bacteroidales bacterium
CAGGTAAAAAGGCTTTTCATACCGCACATAACCGGCGTTGTTAACGGAATAAAAAACTTCCCTGACGCCGGCTTTATTGTCAAAAGCCGTAATCTTGATCTGGTTCTTCCCCGAGGCATATTCTCTTCCACCCGAAGAAAAGCTTTGTCCGATAAGCTCCTGGACCATCACCGGCGGTGTGTTGTCAACGTAAAAGTTATAGGTTTTTTCAGGCTCCCGGTTTCCGGTGAGGTCAACAGCATAATAAGAAACTCTATGGTCGCCCTGTGAAAATGCGCTCCCGGGCAAGGGCGATTGATAATTGCGCCAGCCGGAGCTGTCCGTATTAAACATGATCCCGGCCACACCCATACCCTTATCTTCGGCTTTCAGCATGATCTTCGACCGCCCGGAAATTATTTGTTCGAAACGGTCTCCGTCTATTTCAAGCGATGTAACGGGTGCCGACAAATCAAGCACAAGAAGTGCCTCATGGGGTGTTTCGGCATTTCCGACATGATCAACGGCATAATACCTGATCCGGTATTCACGCTCCTGCTGAAGGTCAAGAGGAGAGGAGAAATCGGCATAGGGTTCACCATCGATGGAGCACAGGATCCTTTCTATCCCCGACAGGGCATCTGTGGCTTGCAGGGTAATGGAAACCCTTCCCTTAACATAGGTCTTGCCGCCTTTTTGGAAGATCTCAGCGGTGCTGTATTGAAGGCTGGTCAGGGGAGGCTTGCTGTCGGCATATACTTCATAAACGATATCTTCTTTCGGGTATACAGGGAGTCTCGTGGCTGTATCAACAGCCCATGGGGCGCGGACTGAATTAAATCCTTCCTGGTCGAGGTAAAAGGGATTCGAATAGGCCGGTGTGGTTTCGCTTTTCAGCAGGTAGGTTTTGTCCTTTTCGTCGGGAGAGTTTGACAAGCGGAGATACAGCGGCAGGGCTTTGTTGATGAATATTTTTCCCTCGGGCGATACATAAATTTTCTTTTCATGCTGCAGCGGTTCCTGGGCTTTCGCCCAAAAGCCCGGACAGGAGAAAAACAGGATCGTTATCAATAGCTTTTTCATGGCGCGATTTTTATCCGAAGTTTGGTTGCCACAAGGGCAAGAGGCAAAAAAGGGCACTATGCAAAGCAGTCCCGAACCAAAATAAGGCAAAAATTAACGAAAATCAATGGATATTATTGAAAACTTATGAAACATTGAAGTTACGGAGGATAGCATGAGTGTTCCTGCAGGGAGTTGTCTCGCAGATCACGCAGATAATACAGAACAAATCTGGCTGAACTGCGAAATCTGCGAGAACCTTGCCTTTTATAATCCGCGGGATCTGCGTTATCTGCGAGAAACTTCCCATCACAATCCGCGGGGAATCCCGGTCTCAGGGTTGTTCAATTTTCACCCATGCCTTTTTGGTAATGTTTTTAGCCGTGGTAATGGTGCTTAAATCCGTATAGATCTCACCGTCTTTGCCAGCATAATGGCCGTGGCCGATGAGGTCCAGCCCGGCTGTTGCACCGGGAACGGACAGGTTTATCCTGGCCCGGTATACCAGTGCCGGCTGGCATGATGTTTTGTATTCCTCATCATCGGGATATTTGTTGTTGGTCCAGTATTCATTCCAGTCCCAGCTCTGGTTGATCTCAAAATAGACATCAACAACGGAAGGATTGTTTTGTAACAGCCGGCTGATGACCACAAAATCTCCCGGTGGTGTTGCACCGGTCACGGCATCGGGAAGGGCGGTGCCGGCCGTTGGTATATAATAACCATCGTCTTCCCTGACGCCGCGGCTGTGAGCCCAGACGGGCAGGGTTGCCGGCCTGCGCAAAGGACCGGGCATCCATTTGCCGGCGGATGCGTCGCCATGGCCATAGGTTCCTTTGGCAATGGATTCCGCCACATATAAGGTCTGTATATATTTTCCGGTTGTGTCTTCAATCCACAATGCCATGAGGGGATGATTGGAGCTTGCGCCTTTTTCGAAATGAAAAGCAATAAGAGCCCCCTGCTCTTCCGGATTCGTCAACAGGGTATCTGGTTTTGGAGGCAAAGCCGTCAGACGTGATGAACTGCAGGAATTAAGGGTTAAGGCACCTGTCAGGACGAACAGGGACATTGTGATGAGTGCAGCAGGCAGGATTCTGTTTCTTTTCATGGTATAATAGTCATTAAAATTCAACAATGATGCCGATGGTGGGCAAAACAGTTCCGGAGCCCTCCGATTCAAGGGTGACGAGCCGGTAGCGTTCAATTCCGTATTCGTCAATGTAGGGATCGTTTTCAACCGGTCCTCCTTTCAGGGTTGCTTCCCTTACCAGTCTGTCAGGCGTTTCCGATTTAAAATTATAAACGTTCTGAACATCGACATAGAAGTTCAGTGACCACTTTTTAAAGAAGTATTGCTTGTCAATCCTCAGGTCAAGCTGGTGGTAAGGGCTGAGGCGTTCCTCATTGAACCTGGTAAAATCCCAGTAAGCCCTGCCGTTTGCATCCCATGCGGCCTTTATGCCGGACTTGTCATAGTCATAAACGGTATAGGGCGAACCTCCGACGAATCTCCACTTGCCTCCCGCGAACCAGTTGCGTTTGAATTTACGGGTGGCGGTAAGGATGAGGATATGACGGTTGTCCCATGAGGTGGGTGTGTAGCTGTCCAGCGGTTCAAGGTTTTTGTCCAGGTCCTTCGACTGGCTGATCACGTATGTATAAGAGAGTATGGTATTGAATCCCAGCAGGTCTTTTGATTTTGCATAGACCTCGAATCCATAAGTCCTTCCCCGGGACAATGATTTCAGCGCTTCATCGCCGAAGGTTCCGAAGTCACCTCCCTTGCTGGCCAGCGAGATGGAATCCTGCAACGAAAAGGGATAGTTGCCGTAAAGCTTATAGAATCCCTCAAGGGTTATAATGGAGTTCCTGGAGGGCCTCAGCTCAATGCCACCCACCAGATGATCGGCCCGGATATAGGTAATGCCGTTTTCCTTGTTTACCAGCAGGCCGTTGGCATCGCTGTATCCGAGAGCCGTATAGGGAGGCCTCTGATAAAAGCGGCCGCTGTTGAAGTTCAGCGACATCAGATCGTTCAGCCTGTAAGACGCGGATATCCTGGGTGAGATGTGTTTTAGCGGATTGGCCATTTCATCGGAATAAACACTTCCGTCAAGCCTAACGCCCAGCGACAGGGTAAGCTTGCGGTTGACGAAAGCCCGGCTGACCTGTGAAAAGGCGCCATAATGGGCCGTATTCAGCGAAGATTCATAGGAAAATGTGACCAGGCTGTCGTCCAGAAAAAGCAGGCGGGAGGTCTGGTTTGTATATTGGGCATATTCCAGGCTTATACCGGAAACGATCTTATAGTCGGCGGGTGTCCGCACGAAATGCTCGAACCTGAATTTATTTTCGGCCTCGGTTGAGCTGTAATCAAAGGTCCTTTCGAGTTCGGGGTCATTCTGCAGATTTTTGTATGAAACATTGTTCAGGTAATTGCGGCTCAGCACCAGGGTATTGAATCCTCTTTCCCTGTAATGCTTGTACACGGCACCCACGGCATAGTTCCATTGCTCGTTTACGGGCAGATATTCCAGTATAAACCGCTGCTCAGCCGTTTCATTGGCTTTCAGATTCAGGGTCGACTGGTCGATGGCGCCGATCCCGATGAATGAGATCTCATTTTTTTCATCGATCCGGCTTTTCACTTTAAACTGAAAATCGCTGTAGGTCGGAAGAAAGGGAAGTTCCAGCAAGGTGAAGAGAAATTGCAGGTAAGAACGGCGGGCCGACACGATGAAGGTGGTATTGTCGCTGACCGGTCCGTCGAGGGTTAGAGCCAGGTCGGAGGCGCCAATGGAGCCCTTGAACCTGATCTTGTCCTTGTTGCCGTCGATCTGGCTGAAATCGAAGACGGAGCTCAGGGCATTTCCGCGGTTTGAAGGGAAGGCCCCGGAGTAATATTCGACTTCACGCAGGAAATCAACATTGATAATTCCCGCCGGACCACCCGAAGAACCCTGGGTGGAAAAGTGATTGAGATTGGGGATCTCGATCCCGTCGAGATAAAACCTGTTTTCGCTGGGTCCTCCGCCGCGGACGATCAGGTCGTTCCGGAAAGATACCGTAGAACCTACACCGGGGAAGGACTGGATTACTTTGGATATATCGCGGTTTCCGCCCGGATTCTTTTCGATTTCCGAGATCTCGATGATCCGGAGTGAAACCGGGCTCTCTTCCTGTTTCCTGAAGGGCGATGCTTTGACCACAACGGCCGAAAGTTCGATATTGGCTTCCTTCATCGGTATTTCAACGAAGATCTTTTTGGCATTGGTCACCTGGTATTCCTCGGTTATAGCCGGATCAAATCCAACGGAAGATGCCTGTAACCTGACAAATCCGGGCTCGATCCCGGTGAACAGGAAGTTTCCGTCGAGGTCGCTGATCGAACCGATGGTGGTTCCGTATATGATTATGCTGGCAAAGGGTATGGGTTCATTATTTCCGGCATTGAATATCCTTCCCTCTATGACAGCCTGATTTTGCTGTTGGGCACGGGCCAATGGGATTGCAAACAATAAAGCAGTCAGCAGGATAGTTTTTGTCGTTTTCACTTTTTTGCGGTTTATTTTTAAATAAACAACATAAAGAAAGCATTTATGTTCAATTTTATTATAAAAAAGGTTAAACAGAATTCTTTTTTTTGTTTGGTTGAACCGCATAAGAAACATAAGGACACAAAAGAATACAGGAAAGACTGCCACTATACCTGCATTCTTTTTGTCAAGGTTTCAACTTCGGTCCGGAAGTCAATATCAGGATATTGTGCTGAAATCCGGTTCATGGCATCGATGCTTTGCTGCAGGAAGATCTGATAAGCGGGATCATGCGGATTAACAGGGCGATGTCCGGCTGCTTTTACCAGCGGTTGAATGTCTCTCATCAGCATCATGGTTTCTCTGTCCATAAAAGTATCCGTGAATCTCTTAAAAATATATTCCGATCCCGGTTCCGAAGGATGCAACATGTCGGTGGCGTAAAACCGGTAATCGCGCAATTCATCCATGAATATTTCGTAGGCAGGAAAGTACAGCAGACCGGGATGCTTTTCCAGCAGGCAGTCGATGGCATAATGCAATATGGATTTGCTTTTCTGGTTGTTAACGGCTCCATCCTTCCAATGCCTGACGGGACTCAGGGTGAGGACAACCGTAAGGGCTGTATTGAGTTCCTTCAGATCAGACAACAAGGGTTCAAATGTGCCGATAATGTCATCGGGGCTAAGCAGGTAACGGGTAAAGGCAGCGGCCGGTATCTTATGACAATTGGCAACGATCCTGCCGGTTTCTTTGAACCGGTATATCCACGCTGTCCCGAAAGTCAAGAAAAGAAAACGGGCTTGCTTCAGCAGGGCTGAAGATGCAGCCATATGGCTGTTGATCTTTTCAAGGCAAATATCCTTTTCGGGATGGGAGAACCCGGTATAATGATGGAAGCTGATCCATTGTCCGTTATGATAATGCAAATCACCGGCAGGATAGGGTTTGTCTTTCATCAGCAGCCGGATATCATCGGCAATGGAGGCCGGATTGAAAAGGGTGCCGAAAGGATTGCAGCGGATATTAAATTTCAGGGAAGCGAGTTTTTCCCCGATGGTATCGGAGAAGCAGGAGCCCATGAACAGGATGGGTGAGGCATAGGTGATTTTCAGGGGTGAAGGCTGAACTTCAACGATGGTGCGAAAATCATTCATAACCTGATTCTTTACGGGTAACACTAAAATTACAATAAAATCGATAACATTAGCAGATTAGTAGTATATTAAACCCGATATAAAAACAGAGCTTCATGCAGGAGATCATTACCATCAGCACCCATGGCTTCAACGGATTGTATGACATAACCGAAAAGGTTAAAAAGACAGTACAGGGCTCCGGGGTGAAGAACGGACTTGTGAATGTATATGCCCAGGGGGCAACCGCGGCCATCATGATCCAGGAAAACTGGGATGAATCGGTTCAGCACGATGTTATCAACTTGCTGCAAAGGTTGATCCCCGGCGGGATCTGGGAGCATGACCGCCAGGACAACAACGGCGATGCGCATCTGAAAGCGGGATTGATAGGTCCTTCTGAAACCATTCCGGTTATGGACGGGAAGTTGGGATTATCGACCTGGCAAAATATTTTTCTATGTGAGTTTGACGGTCCCAGGCAGGAGAGGAGGGTGTTGGTGACGGTTATGAGCCTGGGGTGAGGGTGATAGTGAGGGACTACAAATATAAATATCGAACCTGACGGCAGGCAGACAAGGAACACCAAACGTCGAATTCCGAAGGTACTGGGTTCTTTTTCCAATCTTCATGGTTGGGTGTTTGATGTTCCTTGTTCATCAATGCTTATATTTTCAGAAGGGTTGGCCCTGGGCCTCCCATGGACGGACCCCATAACGGATATCCATATCCATTTTGCTTCCGTTGTATCGCATGATACGGACCCCGTGGCCAAGCGGATAATTGAAAACACTCCATTGCCAGGCAAAAATAATTCTGTCACCGATCCGTAAAGGCTGATTCAGGGTAACCGGTTTCCAGTCGCCATAAAAAATAATGGTTTCTGAAAGTGAAGGAGGATTCATAAAGTCGCGCCAGGATACTTTGACTAGATCCTCATCGGCCAGGATGGCTGCATTCTCTTCATAATACATCCGGGCCTTCGAAGGATCCTGAGCAGCCCATGCCCCAAAAAGGGAATCGAGACTGACGGGCTGGAAATAAAGCGAATCATAGGGCTGGTTGGGTGTCCATGCAGGATTGACCGAACTGACCTGCAAATAAATCAGGTTTTGTTCTTTCCTGATGATCGATACGCCTGTAAAGCCTTCTTTATCATTTTCCCAGCGGTAACAGAAGGCAACCAGTTTATCATAGACTTCAAAGGGGCAGCCGATGACACGCATTTTCAGTCCCGCATAATCCTGCACCTTTTCAGCAAAGGAGGTGCTGAAAACCCGGGCTGCGTAATTTTCTTTGTTTTTAAGTGCAATAACTTCTTCATCGGTAAAATACAAAGCATTATGGGTATACAGCGACCGAATAACGGTGGTATCACCGCTGTTCCATGCATTGACATAAGCTGTCAGGTCAATGGTATCGATCAGGGAGTCGGTGGATTTTTTGCAGGCTACCGGTTCAATGCCAACCAGTTTTTCACCGGCATCATCGTTTTTGCAGGCCATTACCGATAGCAATGGCAGCATGGAAAGTAGGAAGATTGTTTTCATAAGGGTATCAAAATTGGTTATTAAATAAGATAAAAGGAGGAAATTATCCTTATAAAAACAAATGCAAATGTAATTTGTTTGGGTTGAAACAGGAATAATTAAGGTTCCAAAAACCCCAGGTTTCTTTTAATTCCGGAAAAGCCTGCCCTTTTGACGGCTGAGCCGGCGAAAAGAGAATTGAATCTTTCCTCGCTGAGCCGGTGCCATTCTTCCCGGTTCATTTCAAGCAGACCTTTGAGGGGCATAAGTTGAGGTGTATTATGGGGTGTTGCATTGCGGTTCAGGGGACAGGCGTCCTGGCAGATATCACAGCCAAAGATACGGTTCCTCAGTTTGCACCGGAAGGCTGCCGGGATTTCCCCTTTATGCTCGATGGTAAGATAAGAAATGCACCGTGTAGCATCGACCACGTAAGGTTTTACGATAGCCCCGGTGGGGCATGCCCTGATGCATCGATCGCAATCGCCGCACAGGTCGCTGATGGGTTTATCATACTGCAGGATCCGGTCGACCATCAGGGTACCGATAAAAAGAAAAGAACCTTTGTCAGGGGATATCAGGTTGGTGTTTTTTCCCGGCCATCCCAGACCTGCTTTCACGGCCCACGCTTTGTCCATTACCGGTGCTGAATCGGAAAATCCACGGCCGAAGGTAGTGCCGATCGCTGAATTGATATATTGCAGCAGCAGGGCAAGTTTTTTGCGTATGATGGAGTGGTAGTCTTTTCCGTAAGCATATTTGGAAATAACAGGGGAGTATGGATCAGCTTGCTTTGTCAGGGTGAAGTAATTGAGCAGGACAACGATGACGGACCGGGTGCCCGGCACCAACCGGGTGACATCGGCTCGTTTACCGGCATGATTTTCCATGAATTGCATGGTGCCATGGTACCCGCTTGAAAGCCATTGTTTCAGCCGTGAAGCTTCAACATGAAGCGGGGAAGCAGGTGCTATGCCGCAATCATCAAAGCCCAGCCTGAGGGCTTCGGTTTTGATCATGGATGATTGTTGTTCAAGGCCCACCATAATGGCTGATCAACAAAATTTCTGTGGCTGAATATCAGCGTGAGGGGAAAGGATTCAGAGTTTCTTTTTGATCTCGAAAATCTCGTAGGCTTCGATGATATCGCCCACCTTGATGTCGTTGTAATTTTCAATGTTCAATCCGCAATCCTGGCCGCTGACCACTTCTTTGACATCATCCTTAAAACGCTTGAGAGAAGCAAGTTCACCGGAATAAACAACGATACCTTCGCGGATGATCCTTATCTTGGAGCTTCGCTTGATCTTTCCTTCTTTCACCATACAGCCGGCGATGGTGCCGACTTTGGTGATCTTGAATGTTTCCATGATCTCGAGGGTTGCGGTGATTTCTTCCTTGATTTCCGGCGACAGCATACCTTCCATGGCCGATTTGATCTCGTTAATGGCATTGTATATGATGGAATAGATCCGGATATCGATTTCTTCCTTTTCGGCCAGTTTGCGTGCCTGCATGGAAGGGCGCACCTGGAATCCGATTACGATTGCATTCGACGCAGCGGCCAGCAGGATGTCTCCTTCGGAGATCTGACCTACGGCCTTGTGTATTACATTCACCTGGATTTCCTCGGTGGAGAGCTTGATCAGCGAATCAGACAAGGCTTCCACTGATCCGTCAACATCACCCTTAACAATAATATTGAGTTCCTTGAAGTTGCCGATGGCGATTCTTCTTCCGATCTCATCCAGCGTTATATGCTTCTGGGTTCTGAGGCCTTGTTCACGCTGAAGCTGTTCGCGTTTATTGGCAATCTCCTTAGCTTCCTTCTCGCTGTCAAGGATGTTGAATTTGTCGCCTGCCTGCGGGGCACCGGTCAATCCGAGCACCAGGACGGGGGATGAAGGGCCGGCTTCCTCGATCCGTTTTCCGCGTTCATTGTACATGGCTTTTACGCGGCCCGAATGGTAACCGGCCAGCAT
Organism: uncultured Bacteroidales bacterium; assembly: GCA_964390385.1. Lineage (GTDB taxonomy): Bacteria > Bacteroidota > Bacteroidia > Bacteroidales > UBA10428 > UBA5072. Next base: position 9,228 of record CAYMJH010000127.1, read on the forward strand.
AATGTCGCCCACCCTGAGCGTACCGGTCTGTACCAGCAGGGTTGCAATGTAACCACGGCCTTTATCAAGTGACGATTCAATGACGGTTCCGGCAGCCCGTTTACTGCCATTGGCTTTCAGTTCGAGCATTTCAGCCTCAAGCAATACCTTATCCAGCAGTGTGGAAATATTGAGCCCCGTTTTTGCCGAGATCTCCTGTGACTGGAATTTTCCGCCCCAGTCCTCCACCAGAATGTTCATATTGGCGAGGGCTTCCTTGATCTTTTCGGGATTTGCGGTGGGTTTGTCGATCTTGTTGATGGCAAACACCATGGGCACACCGGCAGCCTGGGCATGGTTTATCGCTTCAAGGGTTTGAGGCATAACACCGTCATCGGCGGCCACCACGATAATGGCAACATCGGTGATCTGGGCGCCTCTGGCGCGCATGGCCGTAAAAGCTTCATGGCCGGGTGTATCGAGAAAGGTGATCTGGCGTCCGTCTTCCAGTTCCACCCCGTAAGCCCCGATATGCTGGGTGATACCACCGGCTTCGCCGGCGATCACATTGGCATTCCTGATATAGTCAAGTAATTTGGTTTTTCCGTGGTCGACATGACCCATAACGGTAACGATGGGAGGCCTGGGTTTCAGGTCTGTTTCCTCGTCTTTCTCTTCCGCAATGGATTCCTGCAACTCAACGGCTACAAATTCAACGGAATAATTAAATTCTTCAGCAACCAGGACGAGTGTTTCAGCATCAAGTCGCTGGTTGATTGAAACCATAACACCCAGGCTCATGCAGGTAGAGATGACCTCGTTTACAGGGACGTGCATCAGGTTGGCCAGCTCATTTACGCTGACGAATTCCGTAACCTTGATGACATTCTTGTCTTTTTCTTTTTGTTCCTCCTCCTGTATCATGCGCTGACTGGCAATTTCGCGTTTTTCCTTACGGTGTTTTGCCCCTTTTGATTTTCCCTTGGAAAACATTCGGGCAAAGGTGTCCTTGATCTGCCGGTCAACGTCTTCTTCACTGATCTCGGCATGAAATCCCTTTCTCTTTTTCTTCTTTTTCCCAAATTTGTCCTCTTCCGTGGTTTCTTTGGCAGGTCCGGATTCAACGGATATCCTTTGGGTGTCTTTTTTAATGCGCTGGCGCTTTTTCTTCCTTCCGGGTTCGGAATCATCATCTCCTTTTCGCTGGTCGGGGGGAAGCAGGGTGATTTTTCCCACGATGGTGGGGCCTGCCAGTTTTTCAGCTTTTGCCCTTATGATTTCTCCTTCGCCTTCACCTGCCAGTTCCTTTTCGTATTCAACGTCCTGCATTTCAGCCTTCCGGGAGGGAGCTGACTCTTTATGCCGGGCGGCAATTTTTGCCTTCCGCTCTTCTTCTTTTTGCTGCTTTGATTTCTTGGGCGGCCGGGTACGCTGATTCATGGAATCAAGGTCGATTTTGCCGACTACCTTCACCTCGAGTTCTTTTATCTCAGGCTTGATGAAGTTGTCTTCTTCTTCCCCGGCAACGGCGGCAACTTCAGCTTCGGCTTGTTCCTGCACTGTTTCAACCGGGATTTCAGGTTCCCCGACCTGGTCGGTCACTGCTGTTTCAGCCTCCTTTTCCCTGGTTTCTTTGGCTTTGGTTTCGGTCTTTTTCGCCGATGAGACGGCGGTTGGCCGCGAGCGCCTCGACGGTGGACATCGCC
>CAYMJH010000128.1:0-3962 GCA_964390385.1 uncultured Bacteroidales bacterium
ATTTTTACGTTTTTAATGCCAATTAGTTCGGTTTATGGCCATTCTTAACCTGGAGCATCATACCATACTGGTTGTGGAAGATGATGACATGAGTTTTCTGTACCTCAGCCAGATCTTCAAGTTAACCAAAAGCAATATTATCAGGGCCAGGAATGGCAATGAAGCGATCCAGCTAAGTCGCAGCCATACCGGTATAGATCTGATTTTAATGGATATTCAGCTGCCGGATATTGACGGGAACACCATCACCCGGGAGATCAGGAAATTTAACCTTGAAATGCCAATTATCGCCCAAACAGCAGGAAAGACGCAATATGAAAAAGACATTGCATTGGAAGCAGGCTGCAATGATGTACTGGTTAAGCCTTTCAAAATGGCTGATCTCATGTTGCTGCTTGGGAAATATTTGCAGTGAAACACCCGGCCTATATTATTATGGAAGGCCTTTAATTAAAATAATAATCCTATGAAAACAAAACTTTTGTTACCCTTGTTGTTTATCGCTCCATTGTTATGCTGGAACTGCAAGCCAAAAGAACAGAGAGCTGAACTGGTTCCCATGGAAGACTTCTTTAAAGATGCCGAGAAAGCGGGATTCCGGATCTCTCCCAACGGGCAGATGATCATTTACCGTGCTCCCCATATGGGCCGCATGAATGTTTTCGTACAAAAACTCGGTGATACCACGGCCATACCGATCACACAGGAGACCGACCGCAGCATCTACGATGCACTTTGGGAATCGGATGATCGCATCATTTACATCAAAGATGTCGGAGGCGACGAGAACATGCATGTGCTTTCGGTCAAACCAGACGGGAGCCAGCTGGTTGACCACACACCGTTTGCCGGCGTGAGATCTGAAGTGGTGGACCTGCTGAAAGACAGGCCTGATGAATTGCTGATCCAGAACAACAAGCGCAATCCTCAGGTATTTGACGTTTACCTGCTGAATGCCGCTACCAATTCATTGACTATGGTGGCCGAAAACCCGGGCAACATTGTCGGATGGATAACGGACCACGACGGAAAGATCAGGGCCGCCAGCACCAGCGACGGGGTGAACACAAGCCTTTTATACCGTGAAGATGAAAAAGACAAATTCAGAACCGTGATCACCACCAGTTTTAAGGAAACCCTGACGCCGGTTTTATTCACATTCGACAATAAGAACCTGTATTGCCTGTCAAACCTGGGACGCGACAAGACTGCCGTGGTGGAATTCGATCCCGGCACGGCCCAGGAGGTGAAGGTCATTTATGAAAGCCAGGAAGCCGATGTTGTTGGGCTTGATTATTCAAAACCACGGAAAGTGCTTACCGTTGCCTTTTACGAAACCGATAAGCTAAAAAAGCATTTTCTTGATTCTTTGATGCAACAGATCGATGAGAAGATTGCGGCGCAGATCCCCAATTATGATTTCCAGGTCACCCGGACGAGCAAGGATGAATCGAAGATGCTGGTTTTTGCCAACAGTGACCGTTATTTCGGCGGCTATTACCTGTATGATGTGTCGGCGGACCAATTTACCAAGCTGGCTGATTTCAAGCCATGGCTGAAGGAAGAAAACATGGCCGAGATGAAGCCCGTCACCTATCACTCGCGCGACGGCCTTCTCATCCCGGGATACCTGACCCTTCCCAAAGGAGTGAAACCCCTGAACCTTCCTGTGGTTGTGAATCCTCATGGCGGTCCCTGGGCACGTGACAGCTGGGGATTCAATCCCGAAGTGCAGTTTCTTGCCAACCGGGGATATGCGGTCCTGCAGATGAATTTCAGGGGATCAACCGGATACGGGAAGCAGTTCTGGGAATCCTCGTTTAAACAATGGGGCCGCACGATGCAAAATGATATTACCGACGGGGTAAAATGGCTGATCAGCGAGGGAATTGCCGATTCCACCCGCATTGCCATATACGGCGGCAGTTACGGAGGATATGCAACCCTGGCCGGTATCACGCTGACGCCTGAGTTGTATGCCTGCGCAGTGGATTATGTAGGCGTTTCCAACATGTTCACTTTCATGCAGACCATACCGCCCTACTGGGAACCCATGCGCCAGATGTTCTATGAAATGGTCGGCGACCCTGTAAAGGACAGCCTGATGCTGGCCGAGGTCTCTCCTGTATTTCATGTCGACAAGATCCGTTGTCCATTGCTGGTTGCACAAGGCGCCAACGATCCCAGGGTTAATATCAATGAATCTGACCAGATTGTTGAATCCCTGCGGAAAAGGGGCGTGACGGTTGAATATATTGTTAAGGATAATGAAGGTCATGGTTTTTATAACCAGGAGAACCAGTTTGATTTCTACCGGGCCATGGAAAAATTCCTGGCCACCCATATCGGTGATTCCACACGCATGAAATAGAGCATAGTGTTCAACTGATCCGCTCCATTGCAACAATTACAGACAGTTCCGGCCGGAGCATCCTGCGGGTGTTTTTGCCGGAACTGCTTTTTCAATGATATAAATCATTTCTTTATGCTTTGGCCTTCATCTTTTTTTAGTAAATTTAACAAAATGGATTTATATAATTAATCAATTGACATACAATGAATTTAATCGATAATATCAAACAGAATGCCAGGCAGAACAAACAAAGGATCGTGTTACCCGAGGGTCATGAAGAGAGAACGCTAAGAGCTGCTGATGCGGTCATTAAGGAGGATCTCGCGCATATTATTATCCTCGGGAACCGGGACGATGTAATGAGAAATGCGAAGGATCTGGCGCTGAAGAACCTGGAAAGAGCGGTGATCATCGACCCGAAGACCTCGGAAAAAAGGGACGCCTATGCCGATCTGATGGTTGAACTTCGCAAATCAAAAGGGCTTACAAAAAATGAAGCGCTGGAATTATTGAGCAATCCGCTGTATTATTCAACCGTTATGATCAAGAACGGCGACGCCGACGGTGAAGTCGCCGGTGCTGACAATGCAACGGGCGATGTGCTCAGGCCTGCTTTCCAGTTTGTAAAGACCCTGCCCGGTATCACTGTGGTTTCAGGTGCTTTCCTGATGTTCATGAAAGATAAGGAATTCGGCGATGATGGTCTGATGGTGTTTGCCGATTGCGCCGTTCATCCCAATCCCAGCGACAAAGAGCTTGCCGAGATCGCGGTAGCCACAGCGGCCACAACGCGGGCAATTGCCCTGATGGAGCCCAGGATTGCCATGCTCAGTTTCTCGACAAAGGGCAGTGCGCAGCACGAATTGGTTGACAAAGTGGTAAAAGCCACGGAAATTGCCAAAACCATGAATCCTACCCTGAAAATTGACGGAGAACTGCAGGCTGACGCGGCCATTATCGCGTCGGTGGGATTGAAGAAAGCGCCGGGCAGCGAAATAGCAGGCAAGGCCAATGTGCTAATTTTTCCCAGCCTTGAATCGGGCAATATCGCTTATAAACTGGTGCAAAGGCTGGCACATGCCGAAGCCATCGGTCCTGTCTTGCAGGGTATGGCTGCACCCATCAATGACCTTTCCAGGGGATGCTCGGTGAACGATATCGTCGACCTTATCGCCATCACAGCCAATCAGGCCATAGGCAATAAATAAAATGACCTAATAACGTATTCGCATATGTCAGAAGTATTGATAGAACAAATAGAGAATTATGGACTGAGCAAGAAAGACAGGCCTAAAACGATGTTTTCAAAGGTGGGACTTGTGGGCTGCGGCGCTGTTGGGCAGAGTGTTGCCCTGATGATCAGCCAGAAGGAGCTTGAAGTCGTCTTCATTGAACTTTCCGAGGAAAAAATCAGTTATGCCTTTGTCAGGATGGAAAAGGAGCTTGACAGTATGATCGAGCACTGGGGTATGACGCCGGGGGAGAAAAGAGCCATCATGTCGAGGATCAGAGGCTATGTCGGCTATGAGCATCTGAAGGGATGCGACCTGGTGATCGAAACCATCCGGTCAAAAACCCGCGAGCAGCGTGTAGCCTGCAGAAAAGAAGT
>CAYMJH010000128.1:4000-10893 GCA_964390385.1 uncultured Bacteroidales bacterium
ATATTGAGAAATACGTTTCTCCTGATACCATCATCGCCTCCAATTCATCCACCATCGTAATAACCGAGATCTCGGCCGAACTGGAGCACAAGGAAAGGTGCGTCAGCCTTCATTTCCTTACCAGTGTGCCGGGAGCCAAGATGATTGAGGTTGTCCGCGGGCTGTACACTTCCGATGAAGCTTATAACCGGGTGTTCAAGTTTGTCAAGATGCTGGGGAAGATTGCCATTCCCGTGGAAGAATCGCCGGGACTGATCTCTGTGCGCATGTTTATTTCCATGGTCAATGAGGCCTGTGACGTACTGATGGAAGGGGTCGGCACAAAAAATGACATCGACGCAACGATGCGCGTGGGCTTTGGGTTGCCGTTAGGTCCTTTCGAACTGGCTGACAAGGTCGGGCTCGATAAGGTGCTGCGCTATATGGATAACCTATACAGTGAATTCGGCGACAAAAAATTCAAAGCGTCACCTGTCATAAAAAAGTTGGTGCGCGCTCATCAGTTTGGCCGCATCACCGGAAAAGGATTTTACCAATATGATGAGGCCGGCCGGAAGATATGCTGACCTTGACACATGATCATTAACATAGTCACGCAAAAAAATCAATAATGAAGATACTCGTACTCAATTGCGGCAGCAGCTCCATTAAATTCCAGCTCTTTGATATGAAAGACAAGAGCGTGCCCATGAAAGGGATTGCAGAAAAGGTCGGGCTTAAAGGCTCTTTTGTGAGAATTGAAAAATCAAACGGTGAAAAAGTCAGGTTTGAAGGTGAGATCCTCGACCACCTGGTGGGCATTGAATACATTCTGGGTATTATGACCAGCAAAAAGCACGGATGCCTTGAAAGGCTGACCGAGATCAACGCCGTGGGACATCGTGTGGTGAACGGGGGTGAGCGGTTCAGCGCAAGCGTGCTGATCACGCAGGAAGTTCAGGCTGAGGTGGAACGGTTTTGCGATATTGCCCCGTTGCATAATCCCGCCAACCTGAAGGGCATCAATGCCATCAAAATGCTGATACCCGACATCCCGCAGGTAGCCGTTTTTGATACGGCATTTCACCAGACTCTCCCACCCTATGCGTATATGTATGCCATACCCTATTCGCTTTATAAAAAATACGGCATCCGTAAGTATGGCTTTCATGGGACAAGCCATTTCTATATCAGCAAAAGGGCTTGCGAAGTCCTGAAAACTGACATAAAAAATCAGCGCATCATCACCATACACCTGGGGAACGGTGCTTCCATGGCAGCAGTAAAAGATGGCAAGTCGATTGACACATCCATGGGATTCACTCCCCTGGAAGGTCTTATCATGGGAACACGGCCCGGCGATATTGATGCGGGCGTGCTATCTTTTATAATGGACAAGGAAGAGATTGGTCTTTCGGCCATCGGCACCCTGGTGAACAAGCAAAGCGGCATGCTGGGCATTACCGGTGTCTCGTCGGATATGAGGGAGATAGAAGACGCGGCCATAAAACATAATAACAGCCGGGCCAAACTGGGACTTGACATGTATCATTACCGGGTAAAGAAGTATATCGGGGCATATGCCTGTGTCATGGGAGGCGTTGATCTTATCGTATTTGCAGGAGGCATAGGTGAAAACAGTCCCGAATCGCGTGAAGCCATTTGCTCCGGGCTGGAATTCCTCGGGGTTGAATTTGACGAAAAGAAGAACAACGGGCTACGATCCAAAGAGGCGTTGATTTCCAAGCCTTCCTCACCGGTAAAGGTGATGGTCATCCCCACGAACGAAGAACTGGTGATCGCGGAAGATACCCTGCGTATCATAAGCCAAAAGAAAAAAACATCACGCAAATAATGGTTATTAAATCCCTTGAGAACCTGGTATCGCTGGCACAGAAAAAAGGAAAAAGAAAACTGGCGGTTGCCGTTGCAGAAGATGAAGAAGTACTGCTTGCGGTTCGCAAAGCGCTTGAGGCAGGATTCATCGAGCCCCTGCTGATCGGCAACACAAACCGTATCAAAACGGCTGCAGGGAAAGCAGGCCTCGATGTTTCAGCCTTTGAACTACTGCATGAGTCCGATCCGTCACTTGCCTGCAGGCTAGCCGCGGGCTTCATAGCGGAAGGAAAGGCATCTATCCTGATGAAGGGCATGGTCAGTACCGGCATGCTGATGAAAGCGGTGCTCGACAAGGAACTGGGATTGACAGAAGGACGTTTGCTGAGCCATGTGGCATTTTTTGAATCGCCCTATTATCATAAAGTCCTTTGCGTAACCGACGCCGCATTGAATATTGCCCCCGATCTCAATGAGAAGGCAGCCATCATCCGGAATGCAGTTGATGTGTACCATGCCCTGGGCATAGAAATGCCCAAGGTGGGGATACTGGGCGCCGTTGAAACCATAAATCCCAAAATGGAGGCTACCCTGCATGCGGCCATTCTCAAGACCATGAACCAGCGAAACCAGATCACCGGCTGCATCATCGACGGCCCTCTGGCATTGGATAATGCCATATCGTCTGAGGCGGCCCAGCACAAAAAGATCCGGTCGGAAGTTGCGGGTGATGCTGATATCCTGTTAACGCCCGACATCAACAGCGGCAATATCCTGTATAAAGCGCTTAACTTTCTCGGAGGCGCCGTAACCGCAGCCATTATTACAGGGGCTGATGCGCCGGTCGTACTCACCTCCAGGGCTGATTCGGAAAAAAGCAAATACCTTTCCATTGCACTTGCAGCCGCACTGGACTGATGCAAAAAATCCCTAAATATACCGATATGGACCATAAAATTCTGGCCATCAACCCGGGCTCCACCTCCACAAAAATTGCCATTTACTATAATACCAAACCGGTATTTCTGAAGAGCATACATCACGATCCTGTTGAGCTTGCCAGGTTTCAGCGGATCGTCGACCAGTATAAGTTCAGGAAAGAAATTATCCTGCAGGAGCTGCGTGATTCCCATATCAACATTGAGCTCATCAGGATCATCATAGGCCGCGGAGGCGTAATCCGGCCGATCGAATCAGGGGTATATACCATCAACGAACAGATGAAAAAGGATCTGCTCAGCGGCAAACTGAGCGAGCATGCCAGCAATCTCGGAGCCCTCATTGCCGATGACCTGTCACGTGAGATCCCGGGCTGCAAGGCATACATTGCAGACCCTGTGGTGGTCGATGAATTGCAGGATGTGGCGCGCATCGCAGGACATCCGAAATTCAAAAGAATATCCATCTTTCATGCCCTGAACCAAAAGGCCACGGCACGGGCATATGCCCGCCTGGCCAACCGCAAATACGAAGACCTTAACCTGGTGATCGCCCATATGGGAGGGGGCATTTCAGTGGGAGTGCACCGCAAGGGAAGGGTGATTGATGTAAACCAGGCGCTGGACGGAGAAGGGCCATTCTCTCCCGAGCGATCGGGTACGCTGCCCGCCTATGCCCTGGCCAGGCTATGCATGGAAGGCGGCTATACCCTGGAGCAGGTTAAACGCATGATAACGGGGGAAGGAGGGTATATGGCTTACCTGAAGACCAACAGTGCCTATGAGGTCGAGCTCATGGCCCAGGAAGGCGATGAAAAGGCAAGGATCCTGCAGGATGCCCTGTCGTACCAGACCGGGAAGGAGATCGCAGCCATGTGCGCTGTGCTGCACGGTGAGGTCGACGCCATCATTCTCACCGGGGGTATCTCTCACAATCCAATGGTAGTGGAATATATCAAAAAGATGGTATCTTTTATTGCGCCTGTGGTTATTTATCCCGGCGAAGATGAAATGCATGCCCTTGCCATGAACGGACTAATGGTGCTGAAAGGGGAAATCAGGCCCAGGGAATATGATGAATCCACCATGGTGAATGTAAAGCTGCCTTGCTGGGAGGAAGAGGAAGAGAAAGAGGGTAAACAGTAACCGGTAACCGGTAATCAGTGATCGGTAATTGTTATATCTTTGATCTTTGATCTTTTGTCTTGGTTCTTGTATTCCTCGTCCCTCGTCCCTTGTCCCTCGTCCCTATTATGGATCTGACATCGCTACCGGAATGATCTTCCCGTTCATGAATTTATGCCCGGTTAATGCAAACTGACCGATGAAAGAGGCCATTTCCTCAGGTTTCACAGGTGCTTCATAGCCAGGAAATGCTTCCGCGAGCATTTCGGTCTGTACCGCACCCAGGGCAAGACAATTTACAAAAATGCCCTTATTCTTATACTCCACACTCAGGCTTTCGGTGAGGTTCGCCAGCGCAGCCTTGCTGGCACTGTAATACGACAGGCCGGGATACCTTGAGCTCCCCTGGTATCCGCCCATACTGCCGATATTCACAATATGGGTATCCCCTGCCCTGCCCATGAACGCCGACAATTCCCTGATCAACAGCGCCGGGCCCAGGAAATTGATTCGGATCATCCGCATGGCATCATCCGGACTAATATCGTTGAATGGCTTGTTCGCCAGAAATCCGGCATTATTGATCAATATGTCGATGTGCCCGGGTATGGGTCGTATACCGGCAATCACACCGGCCGGGTCCTGCAGAAAGGCATCAAAATCAAAAACGACAGGAGTCAGGATGGAAGTTTTGCAGCAGGATGCACATTCGCCTGCCAGGCGCTTCAATCCCGATTCATTCCTCGAGAGGGCATAGACATGGAACCGGCCAAGCCCGGCAAAATACTTAGCCATTTCGTACCCGATTCCACGGCTTGCCCCTGTTATTATTACCGTTGTTGGTGGCATAATCTTTGAGGTTTGCTTATTTTTGTTTTTAAAGGACAGGCATGAGCTGATAATGTACCACTAAAAATATATATTCTTTTCCTATGCAGTTAAAAAAATTGATATTTTCCCTGGTTTGCCTGATGATTTCTCTTGGTATAGCGGCCCAGGAGGAACAGGACGTTAAGAACATGACCTTCGGTCAGCGTCTTTTTTACGGTGGGGATTTCGGCCTGAGTTTCGGCACGAACACCTATATCAATTTGTCGCCATACGTGGGATACAGGGTAACCAACCGGTTATCGGCCGGACTGGGGCCAATTTATATCTTTGAAAAATACAAATACTATAACTTCAAAACATCGACATACGGAGGCAAAGCGCTGTTGTCATTCACGGTTCTCAAAAATATCGGTCAGTACCTGAACATTGGAATAGGCAATATCATTTTTCACACCGAAAATGAGCTCATCAGTATAGAAAGGCTGGAATATGATCCCAATACCCTCAAGATCTACAATACGGAAGAAAGGTTATGGATCGACAACTGGCTTGTGGGGGGCGGACTTAATCAGCCTTTCGGATCGCGGGGAGGCATTAATATTTTCGTATTGTGGGATGTAACGCAAAACCGGTATTCACCCCATTCCAATCCGGTTGTCAGGCTTGGGTTTTATTTTTAAGTACACCGGGGATTGATGGTTGATCGGAAGTATTTACAGATTTACAGGTTTACAGATTTACAGGTTGACAGATTTATCGCCACGAAAATCCGAAACCTCCGGTAAATACATTGAAGTTTGCCCGTGTGTAATCGAAATGGAAGGTTATGATGGATAATTTAAGTCGAAAACCGATATTCAGCCTGGGCTTGGTGTAGCCTCCGTCCTGGTTTTTTATTTCCATGTCAATCGGGTCAAGCGCATCGCCGGCGCTTTCGTTTGTAACCACCATCTCGCCTGCCGTTGCCGAGGCGATAAAATCGGCCACCGGATAATAACCGTTGAGTTGCAGATTTGCCTTTGTCTTGATAATACCGGCCCCGCCGTAGAATGTGATCACGGGAAGCTTGGCGGCAACCAGCAGGTTTACCGTATGGCTCTCGGCGACAAAATGCATTTCCTGGTCATCCCACGATATGCCGGTGGTATTATCCCTTGCACCGATATCCTCGGGTTCCACTGCAATGCCGGCGTCGGCATGGAGTTTTGTATAGCCGTACATAAGGGACAACTGAAGGACAGGAAGTTTTTTAACGCCGGGGATCCATTGTTTGATATCGTGCTTCACACCGACTCCCCATAACCCAAATCCATAATCATTCTTTTTGATATTGGGAAGGTATCTTCCCAGCAGATCAGTGCCTTTGAACAATCCCACGCTGGCCTGGACGGTAGGTGCCGGCACATATCGCCAGTCGAGGCCCTGCGGCATATCGAAAGCCCTCAGTTCGTATCCGGCCAGGTTGTAGTTCAGCTGGGAGCCGTCATCGGCTGCACCTGCCACTGTCGGGGTTATGTTTTCACCCGGATTGGCCAGGTGAAGGGCTTGCAATTCAAGCTCATCCAGGTTAAAAGATGTATATTTTTCGGGGACCATGGCTGCGTTCAGGGTAAATGTAATGTCAAAGCCTCCGGGTTTATGGCTTTCGGCTGTGTTATACCATCCTCCTGCCATGGCTGCGCCAAAGCCATTGATATAGGGTGAAAGGTAGGATTCAAAAAGAAGTTCTGCGTCAGCTTTGCCGGCCGCCATCATCGATCCGACGTCATTGATCTGGGCCCGGGAGGTAAAAAACAGGAAAAAAAGGAAGGTCAGGAAAAAGGTACGGTTTGTTAAAAATTGTGTTTTCATGTTATGTCAGGCATTGGATTTTCAGATCGTTCATTACAAATTATGATTCAGTGCTTTAATTGCATTGTTTTCTCTCATATTACGAGGAAGCGGATTATTTGTTCCATCCTGGGCAAATTTTCTTGCCATGCAGGCTAACGGTCTTGTTAGTAATGGTTAATAAAATTTAAACTGAAATAATTTTTAGGATTAAAATTAGATTGTATATTTGCAACTCCTTAAAAAAAGCGTCTGATACAGGAATACGGATCTTATAAGATGCTAAATATCAAAATGTTGATCCAGTAGCTCAGCAGGTAGAGCACATCCCTTTTAAGGATGGGGTCCTGGGTT
>CAYMJH010000129.1:0-10383 GCA_964390385.1 uncultured Bacteroidales bacterium
AAGCAGGGTAAAAAAACCGTTGCTGAATCTGATCCCGGATACATCCGGGATTTTTTTTGGTAGTTTTCAATCTATTTTTTTTCACCTGGGCTTTCGGATTGCGGCAACCGGGATTAAACAATGCATAAAACGATGATGTTTATTCAATGGGATGAGAAATCTCATCAGCAAATTTTCTCATTGAAAGATTAGATTTTATACCTTTATTCAGGTTTACAAAGCAATGTAAACCATCGAAAATGTGAAAAACACCCCGGATATCCTTGGTTAACCCTCAGCGATATGAAAGACGATGAGCAGAAAGCAGCCGCAGGTAAAGAAGCTTTAACCTTAAAGGAAAAAGCAGCGCAAAAAAACGAAGCCTTGTTGCATTCGCTGGTTGAAGCAGCTGCCGGAAAAATCGGCCAGGATTTTTTCGACAATATTGTCATCCGTTTATCCGAATGGTTGGATGCCGAATGCGTGCTCATCGGAAAAATTGTTGAAAGGGAGAGAGTACAGGCGTCTCCCTTGTACCTTGACGGTAAAATTTCGCATGATTTCTCCTATGACCTGGCAGGATCGCCCTGTGATATTACGACCCGGAAAGGGTATTGCGAGTTCCCGGAAAACGTGATCAGTCTGTTTCCTGCAGATAAGATACTGGTTGATGTCAAAGCTGAAGGATATATAGGTACGGCTTTATACGATCAGGCAGGCGAAATAAACGGTGTGATATGCGCGGTTTCCAGGAAAAAACTGCAGATACCTCCATACGCCAGGGATATCATGAAGATAGTAGGTTCGAGGGTTACAGCGGAGATTGAGCGCATGAAAACAGAGGAAGCCCTAAAGCAGTCAGAATCTGATTTGAAGGAAAGCAATGCGATCAAAGACAAGTTGATTTCCATTATAGCCCATGATTTGAGAAGCCCTTTCAATGCAATGCTGGGTTTTGCCGATCTTTTAATAAAAGATTATGAAAAATTCGGACACGAGAAAAGGAAGGAGATAATAGAAATCATCAACAGAAACGCCAAAGATGCACACAACCTGGTCGAAAATCTCCTGACATGGGTGCTGGCAAAGCGGGGTGTGATTCATTTCAAGCAGGATCATATCAGGGTTGAGGAATTGGTCAGGGAGGTAGTAATGTTACTATACAACACCGCACTTGAGAAGGATATTACACCAGTATGCACCGTAAGCAGGGACATTGCTGTTAGGGCTGACCGCCAGATGTTGTCTACCGTAATACGTAACCTGCTGACCAATGCAATTAAATATTCACATCCCGGGGGAAGGATTGAAATTTCGGCCCGGGTTATGGAAGTTGAAAACAGGAAAATGTGTGAAATAACCGTTTCCGACAACGGTATCGGTATGGATGCACAGCGATTAACCGGTCTTTTCCGTACCGACCTGTATACTTCGGAAAGAGGTACCGCTGAGGAAAAAGGAACCGGCCTTGGCCTGGTTATCTGCAAAGAACTGATAGAAAAGAACGGAGGTATCATTACGGCCCGGAGTGAAGCCGGGAAGGGCAGTCATTTCATGGTCACCTTAGCGGCGGTATAAGGGTCGGCAGCAACGATAATCCAGGGCTAAAACCTTTCAAAATCCTCGTCAATTCCGTTGGCGGGCATGATTCCCCTGCTGCGCCGGATAACCGGGGGGGCGGATCGCGATTTTCCGCTATTGTCCTCCTTACGGTCTGGAGTCTTTTTTGACAGCTGATGCTGGCTTGTGGTAAAAAAGGACATCAGGTTGTTCATCTGCTCTGCTTGTGCCGCAAGTTCCTCTGCATTGGCAGAAAGCTCCTCTGCTGAGGAGGCATTCTGCTGCGTCACGCTGTTCAGCTGTTGAATGGCTGTATTGACCTGGTTAGCCCCGTTGTTCTGCTCCAGGCTTGAGGCCGAGATCTCCTGTATCAGCTTCGTTGTTTTTTCGACATTGGGGACGGTATTGACCATCACCTCACCGGCTTCGTTTGTCAGATTATAGCTTTGCTGTGTAAGCGCAACGATTTCTTCAGCCGCCACCTTGCTTCTTTCAGCCAGTTTCCTCACTTCAGCCGCCACCACGGCAAATCCTTTTCCGTGTTCCCCTGCACGGGCCGCTTCCACGGCTGCATTCAGGGCCAGAATGTTGGTCTGGAAGGCAATGTCATTGATCACGGTTATTTTTTCCAGGATGGTCCGGTTGGCTTCCACGGCTTTTTTGGCACGGGCTGCGACTTCCATGATACCCTTACTGGCTTCCTGCGAGATCTTTTCGGTTTGCTGCGCATTTTCAGTGTTGCTGGCAATATTGGAGGCCATTTGTTCCATGGTGGATGAGATCTCTTCAACAGACGATGCCTGTTCATTGGCCCCCTGTGACATTTGAAGGGATGCATTGTTGATCTGCTGACTGGCGGATGAAAGGTTAACGGCACTTGTGTTGATTTCGCTTATGATGTTATTGAGATTGGTTACCAGATCGGCAAGGGCATTGTTCAGGGTGCCCAATTCATTTTCCGACCGTGACCTGTTGATCTGTATGTCGAGGTTTCCTTCTGAAACGATCTTAACCTGGTTGATGGCATTTTCAAGGGGTATGCGCATGAGCTTATTGAGATACCAGAATACGAAGAAGCCGAGTGTGATATTCAGGGGCATGGTCCACAATATATGAAGGCCTCCGAGTTTTATTTCCAGGAATTTGGCAAAACTTACCCACAGGATAAAGATCACGATGATATACACAAAGGTAAACATGATGGATTTTTTAAAGACCAGCTTCACCAGAAAGTAAGCCAGTGGCAATATGCCCAGGACAATCAGTCCCTCTTTCAGATATTCGTTCATAACGACCTCCTTTTGTTAATAATTTCAGCCAAATGGTATCATAGGGTTAATACCGGTGAACGGATGCAGGGCGAAAGTATTAAAACCCTCCGGTGGTGGGGAAAAGGTTAATGAACGTTAATTTACAAAAAAAAATTCATACAGGCACATTTCGCCTGATGAATTTTCAATCATACCCTGTTGGAGCCTGACAGGATGCCTAACAGTGCATCAATCTCATGATCCTTATTTCATCGCCGGTGACTATTTTCAGGAAATAGATGCCGGCAGGCAGATCGGCCATGTGGAATACTATCTGATCCTGCACCTGCGGCAGGTATTGTGCTTTCATAAGCCGTCCGGAAAAATCCAGGACTTCAATGGAAGTATCTTCATAGGAAAACGGTATGCTGATCATGACATGGCTTTGTGCAGGATTGGGGTAGACCGTGATGGCCGGAACGATATTGCCTGTCAAACGGCCTTTCGGTTCGGCAGAGGTGCTTCCGGGAGGTACGCAGGTACCCCATTGGTAGGCAAAGGTGGTGGCGTTTTCCCCGACGATATACTTTCTATCTGTTCCTTCCCATAAGGCGCATGAGGCGGGAACGGTTTCCCGGGCGCTCATGGATGTGTCATTCAGGAAAATGAAAGATCCGGTATCGCCGGGCCGGAGATAAGTGTAATAATAGTATACTCCGTTGCCGATATCGGTCATCGCAATCCGGGTTAAAGAATCACCCGGGACAGTGCCTGCAAGGTATACCCCTTTGGAAACATCCTGTCCGCTCATGCCCGCCTTGAACGTGACTTTTACCGTATTCAGGTCCTCGTAGAATGCAGGTTCCATCCAGCGTCCCCCGCCATTGGCCATAAAATTGGTATTCACGGGATCGAAGTAAACCAGGTGATCGTGGGATGAACCTTTGCCCCAGGGCGTTCTGCATGGCGTTGACACCCAGGCCGGTTCCCAGAATATGACACCGGAACCACCCGATCTTTTCACCTCACGGGTATAATCCACCATGTATTCCAGCTGTTTTTCGGGAATCACAGGCATGTAAGCCGGATCGGGGGTGGTAACAATATTCCCCAGCGCATCAAAATTTTGGGTGGTCCAAAGGTACCCCGTTTCAACCACCATGGCTTCATAGCCGGGATGAGCCGACAACAGTGATCGTATGGAGGAGCCCAGGGATGAAATACTGCCCCCGTGCCAGGCATAATAATAGGAAAATCCCATGATGTCAAAATCGGTGACACCGTTATTGATGATATTGTTATACCACCAGCTCAGCACGCTCAGTCCTGCACAATGAAGAGCGATTTTTGGCTTTATTGAGGTGTTCAGACTTACATCCCTCACGGCCTTAATAGCGATGTTGTAGAGCTGGGCATGGCGGCTCCAGCTTGAACTCACACTGCCTCCCGCATTCCAGTCAGCATCCAGGGTGGTATGTTTCAATATGCCGTCGTTGGTTTCATTGCCGATTTTTACCATTTCGGGCATCAGGGAATCACTGTTGAGTTGAGTAAGGAGGGCAGTTACATAATTGTATACCGAATCTTTAAGCGCTGTAAGATTGTTTGCAACGCCCAACCAGCGGGCAGGGATGAGCTGGCGGCCCGGATCGGCCCAGCAGTCGGAAAAATGAAGGTCGAGCATCACTTGCATTCCGGCCGCTTTGCTGCGGGCTATGGTTTCCTTTACATCTTCAAAATCGCTGTATTGAGGCAAAACACCTTCGGGCTGTACCAGGGAGTTTTGCCAGGAAGGATCGACCCAAAGCCTTACCCTTACCAGGTTGGTCCCGTGATCGGCAAAGATCCGGTATACATCTTTCGGCACGCCATTCTCTTTAAAAACGGCACCGCAATCTTCCATCTGGTTAACATAGGAAAGATCGTTGCCGCGGTAGAAAGTCTGCCCCATTGCTATGCAGGCCGGAAGGAACAGAACCGCAATAAAACAACCAGTGTATTTCATGGGTCAATCATGCAGGGTAATATTAACGCTATATTCAGGAATAATTTCAGGATCGCTTATTTCAAGGAATTCATTGCCGTCCGAAAAGTCAGGCAGGAAGTTCTTTTCAAAATAGCCAAGATAAGGAGCATTCCTGCGTATGGGAACAAAATAGAAGTACATGTCGTTTGCCTGAAGTTTCAGGGCGAATCGTTTTAATCCGATCAGCCAGGGTTCGCCGATGCAAAAATGATCCGTTTGCAGTTCCCCGTCCAGAAAGCACATGGCCCTGTCGCCGCGGTAACTGAATTTTATATATACATCATTCAGGATTGTCATATCAAGGTCTTTGGCTTCGAGAACCAGGTGACGGTCATCGGTCCTGGTGATTTTCACGGAGGGGACAATTTTTACTGTGCTGACCTTCCAGGCTGACATGGCTTTGATATCGGACTTCAGGGGCAGGAGAGATGCATTCAGTGTCTCAGCGGATTTGGCCCGCGGGTAGGTTTCCAGGCTCCATTCTTCTTTTCCCCTGCTGACAAGACTTATGACTTTTTTATCCTCTAGCACCAGGGCTTCGCTGATGATCAGGCGCTGATTCCCCGGACAACCTGTAAGATAAGCGTGCATGGCCTTCTCCATAGGGATGACAAGCATATGGATTTTTTGTCCTGCCTGTTCTGCCACGCATTCAAAAGTTTTTCCTTCCGTGCCGGTGATCACCGTTAACTGGTTTTGCCGGGTGATTTCAGCGTTGTCTGACGTTACGCGCAGAGAACCCCTGATCGTTATGGAGGGCGGGACACCCGGGGCGGAGCAGAAAACATGATACGTCTTCCCGGCATTTTCAAAGGAGCAGAAGGGCTGCACCGTGGCGCAGGCAATCCATAATCCGTTCAGGTTAAGGTTGAAGGGTAAAATGAGCGAATAACCTGTCTTCAGGTTAAAGCTTCCTTTTTCGGGTATGATGATTTCGCCCCCCCTGGTTTTGATGGTTATCCGCAGGTTGTTCAAGTCAGGGGTCTTTACATGATCCTGGAAATTATGCATGAAAAGAAAACCGCTCTCGCCGTCGCTTCGCACGGCATATCGCAGGGTCATGGTATCGGAGGGCGCAATGCCGGCATTTGTTTCCGGCAGTACAACGGGCAAAGGAGCCAGCAGCGCACCATAATGCTGCAGGAAATAATTCACCGGCCTGAGGTTGTAAAATCCCTGGCCGGGCGTTCCGAATTCCCTGATCGGGGCCTGGTAGTCGTATGACTTATTGGTGTATCCGAAACCTTCGGTAAAATAAAGAGGGCCGTCGGAGGGTGTCGTTCCGCCATGGTACATATAATAGCCTAATCCGTTCGTGCCGCTCCCCAGGGTGCGCACCATCATGGGCGGAAAGCTTTCCGCCGGCACGCGGGGGCGTTTGGTGTAGGTTATGCACATGCCGGTTCCGAGTTCCGCTGCCATGGAAGGATACAGTTCCGGTTTATAGCTCACGGGTGAATAGTCGGGATTCGCATGCAGGTCTTTATACAGGTACAGGGTGGAAGGAACATCGCCGGCCACCCAGGTAGGATAGGCATAGCCTCCGGAGACGGGGATTGATCCTTTCTCAACGATGGTGGCAAAGCCCCAGCCGGTTGCCGTATAAAGGGGAGCTTCAAGGCCTGCCTTTTTTGCCATTTCCTTCAGGGTCTGCATATGTTTTTGCCCGTATGCGGCACGGTCATTACCGATCTCGTTCACCCCTACGCCTCCCTGTATGATCTTGCGGTCGAACCGGGCGGCTGACCATTCCCTTTCGCTTCCAATATAATGAAGCGACCAGGGAGCGGCGGAATGCTGGTATTCATTTTCGAGCTGTATGCCAATGATGGGACCTCCATCCTTGAAGTACAGACCTTTAAGCTGCTGCGCGATTTCCTTATACAGGCGGTTTGCATAGAACAAATAACCGGGGTCGTTGGAACGGATCTCGAAGGGCCTTCCGTAAAGCCAGTCGGGCAGTCCGCCGTTCCGCATTTCGCCGTGGGCAAAAGGACCGATACGGACAATCACTTCCATGCCGTTTTTCTGGCACAGTTCAACAAACTTCCGGAGATTCAGGTCGCCTTCCCAGTTGAAGACTCCTTCCTTTTGTTCGTGCAGGATCCAGAACACATAGCTAGCGATGACATTGATCCCGCCTGCTTTCATCTTTTTTATCTGTTCATCCCAATACTGATTGGGATATCGGCAGTAATGAAACTCCCCCATTACAGGGAAGAAAGGTTTTCCGTTACGTTCGATATAGAAACTGTTCACTTCAATGGATTCACCGGTGACACTGCTGCCTCCCAGATCGAGGTGGTTCCGCAGTATTTCCTTTTTGGCCCCCGTTACGTCAATGGTGTAGGATTGCTGCGCTGTCGCCGGGCTGAACAACCCCAGGATCAGTAAAAGAACGCCTGTTGTTTTCGCGGATCGGATGGTAATCTTTCTCTTCATATTTTTTTATTATTAGCGGGAGACATAAATCTTTTCAATTTCCTCGAGCGATTTGCCTTTGGTTTCTTTCACCTTTACCAGAATAAAAGTGAATCCCAGCACACAGACTACCGCATAGCCCCAAAAAGCTTTGGCAGCACCGAAGGTTTCCGCTATCACAGGGAAGGTAACAACGAGGATAAAATAAGCAAACCAGAGGCTCAGCACGGAAATGGACGTTGCGGCCCCCCTGATGCGGTTTGGAAAGATCTCGGAAATCAGCACCCAGGTTAGAGGAGCCAGTGAAGTTGCATATACGCCGATGGCCATGAGGATGAACATCGAAAGACCTTTTCCGGTGGTCTGACTTAGGATGGTTCCGATGATGACATAAAGTAATGCCAGACCGCCCGCACCAAAGAGCATAATGGGCTTCCTTCCAAGTCGGTCGACCAGGGTCATGGCCAGCAGGGTAAAGACCAGGTTTACCAGCGCTATCCAAACCGCCTGCAAAAGTTGTTCGCTGGTACTGGCGCCAATACTTTCAAAGATGTTGGTTGTGTAATTGAATACAACGTTGATCCCGCAGAATTGCTGAAAGACTGCAAGTCCGATGCCAATGAACATAACCGGAAGGAACGCTTTCTGAAATACCGCCTGATAGCTGACGGGTTTGATACCGCCGAGGGTTTCCCGGATGTCCCTGAGGGAAGTTTCGACAAAACCGGGAGAGCCGATGCGGCTAAGCACCCTGCGTGAGTCATTTTCCCGGCCGGCGCGCAGCAGCCACCTCGGACTTTCGGGAAGGAAAAGCACACCCAAAAAGAACAACATCGATGGCACCATACCCAGCCCGAACATCCATCGCCAGGCTTCCGGTCCCGTATCCCTCAACAGGAAATTCTCAAGATGGGTGAACACCTGTCCGAGCACTATGGTAAGCTGGTTGATGGCCACCAGCCTGCCCCTGACCTCAGGGGGGGAGATCTCGGCGATATACATGGGAGACAATACAGAAGCCATGCCCACGCCGATACCGGCGAAAAACCGGGCGGTGATAAAAGAGGCCAGCCCGGGTGCCAGGCCCATCGAAAGAGAAGAAAGGAAAAAAATGGCAGCCGCAGTGAGCAGCCCGGGTTTTCTGCCGAATCGGTCGGCGATGTTCCCGGCTGCAATGCATCCCACCATGCATCCCAGGGCCAGCGAGCCAGTGGTGAAGCCTTCCCGGGCTGCATTCAGCCCGAACTGTTCACGGAGAAAAGGCAGCCCTCCGGTGATCACGGCGAAATCAAATCCGAACAGGTAGCCACCCATAGCCGAAGCAACAGAGATCCTCAGCAAAAATCCCCAATTGTATTTCCTGTGCATTGTAGTTAAAGATAGTTTATTATAAGGTTGCCCTGCATCAGCCACGAAAGAAAAAAGGAACAGAACTACCCCCGTATTAAAAAAACCTGCGAGGACTGTTGATCCTCGCAGGTTTTTAATTTACTGAACAATCAGTTTCCTGAACCCTGAGGATTGCTGATCGCGGACTTTTATAAAGTACAGCCCTTTTGACAGTGTTCCGGTATGCAAGTTGATTTGTGAGCTGCCGATCCTGGTTGAATTGACACGCATGGATTTTCCCGCCATATCATACAGTTCAACCGAGGTTTCTCCCGTGGTCCCGGGCAGGCTAACGGTAACCACTTCGCCGGCCGGATTGGGGTAAAGATCAAAGGACAGGTCGTTTTCCCTGGTTGCTATCCCTGAGGGAGGTGCCCAGTTGGGACATTTCCCGAAATAGCACATGACGGTCACATCTTCGGTGGGGACAACAATATAGCGGTCGGATCCGTAACGGAGCGGATAGCCGGCAACACATTCTTCGTCAAACCATTCACGATACCGCTGGTAATAGGTCCAGTCCTGGTTCCCGGCACTGTCCCACGAGTTAACCGTAATGAAATAATACGCCAGTGAATCATTGCTGTCGCCGTCCAGCGTGCCCGGTTCAAGATTGGTACTCCAGGTGTAGAGGCTGTCGCCGATATCAAACATGGGCATAAATGCCCAGTCTGTTACTGCACCTACAATGAACACGGTATCTTTAGGCAGATCCTGGCCCGACATCTTTACGGTGAAGGTAATGTTCACGCCAAAAGCAGCAATGGAAACTGCCAACAGCAGAAGTGTAAATAATTTTTTCATAGTACTTGATTTAGAAGTTATTAATTGATGCTGATTCTTTTAGTTTGGAAAATATGCCGATTTTCTGTTTTACAGCCTGAAAAATCCTGCGAGGGATCATCGCCCTCGCAGGGTGTATTAACTATTAATAGCCCTCATTTTGTATGAGTTTGCCATTGCTGTTATTGATCGCGTATGCAGGTATGGGGCAAAGAGCGGGTGAGTCAGTATTTTTACCGGTGACTCCTGCCAGGGCGGAAGGCCATTTGCCATGCCTGATCAGGTCGGTTTTCCGGAATCCTTCCAGGTACAATTCCCATCCTCTTTCCCTCAATATGGCATCGTTGAATGCCTGTTGCGATGCGATGTCACCGGGGGCAAGGGGACCGATACTGGCTCTGGTGCGCACACTTTCCACCAGGGTAATGGCCTCTGTGGTCGGCCCTCCGTTATTGTTGTTGATGGCCTCCGCCACCATCAGCAGTACATCGGCATATCGTGCCAGGATGATGTCGTTGCCCTGGTAACCGCCTTCGATGCCCTCATCGGGAAATTTCCTGATCAGGGCTCCCCGCATGGCAGGATTGCTGGTGCGCGATCTCACGGCATCCTGTCCCGGTCTTACCGTTGACGGTCTTCTGTTATATTCCGTCACAAACAGCCTCCTCTCATCAGCCGGATCAAAGGAATCATAAAAAGCCCAGGTAACCATGAAAACCCCGTCACCCCATCCCCCGTTGATCACTTTGTCGCCACGGTAATCTTCGGGGTAGCAATAATAGGCGATCGGATTGAAGTTCTTCAGTTCGTCGTTTTCGGGACTGCAGGAAACGGCCCAGATGGTTTCGGTATTCTGCTCGGTGGCTTCACGGAACAGGCTGGGATAATCATCCACCAGCTTGTAGCCCAGTGCCATGATCTCCCTGCCCACGGATTCGGCCTGAACGAAATTCTTTTCATTCATGTAAAGCCTCA
>CAYMJH010000129.1:10393-10873 GCA_964390385.1 uncultured Bacteroidales bacterium
CCACGGCACCGGCACGCCCCTGAACGACGCCTGCGAGAGCGCGGCCATCGAGGCCTGCTTCGGCAGCCACGCGGGGCAGCTGAAGGTGAGCTCCACCAAATCCATGACCGGGCACATGCTGGGGGCCGCCGGCGCCTTTGAGGCCGTCATCACCCTTCTGGCCCTCAACGCCGGCATGGCCCCGCCCACCATCGGCCTTCGGGAAGAGGCGGAGGACTGCCGCCTGAACTACGTCAAGGGTCAAGCCCAGCCCCTTGTTGAACCTCCCATATTCCGGAGGGTCTTTTTCGAGGTTGTCGGCCGCAAAACGGAGGTCAGCGGCAATGGCAGCAACGAATGATTCCCTCGAAGGCCGTGTTAGGTCGCTTTCAGCCTCGAGGTTGCCCAGTTTTTCATACTCCACGATCACCGGAACGGGGCCGAAATAATTCAGGAGGAATGACATGATCCATCCCCTGGCAAGCCGGGCCTCAGCCAAAA
>CAYMJH010000130.1:0-6610 GCA_964390385.1 uncultured Bacteroidales bacterium
TGCGGCAAAGGCGATTTTCTGAAATTTGCCCTGCGCTCATTCAACAGCTACCACCTTGCCGTCGGCATCGACGATGATGTGGTATCGTTGAATCAGGCACGCGACAACCTTTATGAATACATGGTTTCCTTTGTATTAGGCTCAGCGCTTTCCATGCCCTTTCTCGATGAGTCCTTTTCCACGGTTACGCTGTCCAATGCCCTGCATCATATCGCAGACCATGAAAAGCTCTTTGCGGAAATGAGCAGGGTGTGCAGGCCCGACGGCTTAATGCTGATCAATGAAATGATCAGCGACAGCACTTCGGAATACCAGGAGTCTCACAAATTGTATCATCATTTCATCGCCGAACTCGATAACCTGCTCGGGTATTATCACCGGGAAACTTATTCCGAGAAAGAACTGATCAGCCTGATAAAAGACCACAACCTGAAAGTGGATGAATATTTTGTGCATGAGGATGACTCAAAAGACTATCTCAATCCCGTAGAAATCAACCGGATGGCCGACAGGATGAAACAAAGGGTCACCCGGCTGAAAAACAACGATTCCTATTATCTTTATCTTAATAAGGCCGGCGATATCGAGAAAAAAATAAGAAAAACAGGTGTGCACAGGCCCCGGCATATCACTTTTGTCCTGCGACCCGTTATATAATGAAAAAGATCAAAGATCAAAGACTTTAGATTTAAGATTGAAGATTTAAGATTTTTAGCAGTGAAAAATATCCTGGCTCTGTTATTCGCCCTGCAGTTCTGTTCACAGGTTATGGCCCAGATCACAGCGGTTACCGAGGAAGGCAAAGCGGTCATCTTATTCTCTGACGGGACCTGGCGCTACCGTAACGACTCGGCCTGGATTCCCCATGCCGGCATCAGGCATTATTCCGTACCCGCAAATTCCACTGCCCTGCTCGGTGGTGCGAGGGCCGCCTGCCGGATGCTTTATCAGGCTGATCAATGGAGTATCCTGCCGGATACCCTTTACCCGCATGCCGATTTTTCTCTACAAAACCATGACGGCGAAGTAATTGCCATGATCATTTCAGAAAAGATGCAGTTGCCTCTCCAAAAAATGAAGGATGCCGCCGTGGACAACTTTAAAAAAACCGGGACGGAATTCAAGGTATCCGGGGAACAAAGAATTATCGTGAATGACACCGAAGGAATGCTCCTTAAGATAGACGCTCTCGTCGACGGTATCCCCTTTTCCTACCTTAACGCCTATTTTTCGACACCACAGGGAACCTGCCAGGTGATAACCTTCACAGCCTACAACCTGTTTGACCGGTACCGCAATGATATGATGGACCTGATCAGCGGGTTTTCCGTTACGGATCCCTGACACCTCAGCCTTCATGGCATGCTGTAACATCTCATACCCTTTTATTTAACGGGACCTTCACTACAGGGTTGGTTTATTTCCTATATTTAGGCCTTAATTGTCGGATATGGCATTTAAAAACCTTAACTTATAACATCATGAGTACTACAACAGGAAAGCTTTCCTTTGGTGAAAAAGCAGGCTACGGTTTCGGCGACCTGGGATCTGTTTTATTCTGGCAAACCATCATGGTATACCTGCTTTATTTTTACACGGATGTATTTGGACTGACAGCCGCCGCGGCCGGCCTTATGTTTTTTGTATCCAGGGTACTGGATGCCATTTTCGATGTGGTGATCGGGATGACCGCTGACCGCACCGTAAGCCGCTGGGGAAAATTCCGCCCCTATATCCTGTTCGGGGCCGCCCCCCTTTGTATCATGGCCATACTGGCCTTCACCACCCCCAATTTCAGCGAGGGCGGAAAGCTTGCCTATGCCTATATTACCTTTATTCTTTTTATGTTTCTTTATTCCACGGTCAATATTCCCTATACGGCATTGCTGGGAGTAATCAGCGGAGACCCGGTGGAAAGAACCAGCGCCTCTTCTTTTAAATTTGTCGGGGCTTACCTTGCCGGCATCATCGTTTCAGCCACTGCATTGCCTTTTGCGGCCCATTTCGGTAAGGGAAACGATGCACAGGGATGGCAAACCACCATGATAATCTATGCGGTTGCAGCATTCCTATTCTTCATGATTACGTTTCTCTCCACTAAAGAACGCATCAAACCCATAGCCAAGGAAAAAACCAACATTAAAAACGACCTGAAAGACATCACAAGTAACGTGCCCTGGATACTGCTGTTCATCGTTACGATCCTGTTTATTCTTTTCGTATGCATCAAACTCAGTGTTACCGCTCACTATTTTAAATACTACATAGGCGAACAGGTAGTTCCCTGGCTTACCCATATCATTAATTTTTTTAACCGTGCAATTCTCAATCCGGTTTACGGCCTTTTTGGGAAAGAACCGGTGGCCCTGCTGGAGGAATCCCATAAGTTTGGCTTTGAGATGCTGGCCTCTGCCTTTAATACCGTCGGACAAGTGTTCTCCCTTATCGGTGTGATTCTGATCCCTTATTTTGTTAAACTTAACGGCCGGAAAAATGCACTTACCATCCTTTTTGTGCTTGCCCTGATCTGTACCGGCTCCTACTTTTTCTTTAAACCCCACAACCTGGTTTTGATCTTCCTTATGCAGGTTTTCGGTTCTGTTACCGGAGGCCCGATTTCAGCGCTGTTATGGGTGATGTACGCCGATACGGCAGACTATTCGGAATGGAAGACCGGCAGAAGGGCTACCGGCCTGGTTTTCTCAGCGTCGATCATGTCGAACAAGCTTGGGTGGGCAATAGGCAGTATGATTGCAGGATTGATTCTTGCCCTTACCGGCTTCATTCCCAATGTCGTGCAGAACCTGCAGGTTCAGAACGGCCTGAAAGCCATGATGAGCATCATACCGGTTGCTTCCGGGTTGATCGCGTTGACCCTGATGCTTTTCTTTTATAAACTGGATGAGCCCACCATGAAAAAGATCAAGGAAGACCTTGAAGAAAGAAGAAAAGCGAGCGGACAACCGTAATAGAAGCGACTCAGGTATTACAAACCATAATTTCCCCGGAGGATCTGCCCTATGCAATTTGGCTATTTTGATGATAACGCAAAAGAATATGTGATCACCAACCCCGATACGCCGGAACCCTGGAGCAACTACCTGGGGTCGACCGAATACGGGGCTATCATCACCAACAATGCCGGCGGCTACAGCTTTTACAAATCGGCAGCCCTGGGGCGATTTATGCGTTTCAGGACCAATGTTGCACAGCTCGACCAGCCGGGCAGGTATATCTATATCCGCGACAAAGCATCGGGTGATTATTGGTCAGCCTCGTGGCAGCCGGTAGGAAAACCCGCGGAATCCTATAAAACCGTCTGCCGCCACGGCACAGCCTATACCATTATCGAATCGGAATACGACGGGGTAAAATCAAACACGAAGTATTTCGTTCCCCTCGGGGCAAACCATGAATGCTGGCATTGCACAATCTCCAATACCGGTAATAAATTGCGGCAGCTGAGACTGTTCACTTTCGTCGAATATGCCAGCAACTGGCACCTGTGGATGGACCTGGTCAACCTTCAATACACCCAGTATATCCTCACCATGCAGGTTCACGATGGCATCATCGACCACGGCACCAACGTATACCTGCCCCCCCAGCCCGACAATTTCGAGGAAGGCGGCCAGGCACGGCATACCTTCCTGGGCGTATCCGGCGTTGAAGTTAACGGTTTTGACACCGACCGTAAACAGTTCATCGGCACACACCGTTCTTATTCCAATCCGGCCGCCGTGGAAAAAGGCCGGTGCAGCAACTCACTCGCTTCGGGCGACAACGGATGCGGCACCCTCCAGTTCGACATCAGCCTTGAGCCCGGTGAATCAAAGGAATTTACCGTGGTGATGGGTATCGGCGAGGCCGTGCGGGAAGGCAAAGCGGCCGTGGCAGCGTGCAGCGACCTGTCCTTCGTCACCGGAGAATTCAACCGCCTCAGACAATACTGGCACAACCGGTTGCAGGGTCTGACAGCCACTACCCCCGACGCCGGATTCAACAGTATGATCAACATGTGGAATCCCTATAACTGCCTGATGACCTATGCATGGTCAAGGGCGGCCAGCCTGGTGTATGCCGGAGAGCGGGACGGATTGGGGTATCGTGATTCGGTGCAGGATCTGCTGGGTGTCCTTCATATCATCCCTGAGGAAGCCGGAAAACGATTGGAATTGATGATCACCGGCCAGACTGCTGCCGGCGGCGCCATGCCCGTCGTCCGGCCGTTCTCCCATAAGCCGGGCCGGGAAATGCCTCCAACAGAGGAAGAATACCGCTCCGATGACTGCCTGTGGCTTTTCAATACCATCCCTGCCTACGTTAATGAAACCGGAGATACTGCCTTTTATCAGAAGATCCTTCCCTATGCCGACCGGGGGGAAGATACCGTGCTGGCCCATATGCGGAAAGCCATCACTTTTTCCCTGGAACGGTCGGGAACCCACGGTCTACCGTGCGGACTGGCGGCAGACTGGAACGACTGCCTGGTGCTCGGTCATAAGGGGGAGTCGGTCTTCGTGGCCTTTCAGCTTCGGTTTGCCCTGAGAACCTATATCAATGTTACCAGTTACCTTGATCTGAAACAGGAGTCCTCATGGGCAGAAGCCGAACTCAATAAACTGGATGAAAGCATCGAAAAACATGCCTGGGATGGAGAATGGTATCTGAGAGCATTCCGGCACGACGGACTCAAATACGGATCAATATCCGACGAAGAAGGAGCCTTATGGCTGAATCCGCAGACCTGGGCCGTGATCAGCGGCCATGCTGACCGCCCAGTGGCGGAAAAGATCCTCGGCCATGTGAACAAAAGGCTGGCCACGGAATACGGACTGGTGATCATCGATCCACCCTATAAAAAGGCCGATCTGAATGTGGTAAAAGCACCCCTGTTCAACACCGGCATGAAGGAAAACGGTGCCATCTTCTGTCATATCCAGGGCTGGGCTGTGATGGCCGAAGCCCGGATCGGACACGGCAACCGGGCCTATGCCTATTATCATGCCTTCCTGCCTGCCGCTTACAATGAAAAAGCCGAGATCCGCGAGATAGAGCCCTATGTATACAGCCAGTCCACCCATGGAAAATACAGCCCCCGTTATGGTGCATCACGCCTGCCCTGGCTGACCGGTGCCGCCACCTGGGCTTATTACGCAGCCTGCCATTCGATACTGGGTCTGCAGCCCGCCCCTGAAGGAATGGTCATTGATCCCTGCATCCCTGCCTGCTGGGACGGCTATTCCCTGTCGCGGAGATTTCGCGGGAAAGTATTGAATATCCGGGTCGAAAATCCTGCTCATGTCGAACATGGCATTAAGCAGATCATCCTGAACAAAAAGGAGATGCCGGGAAATTATATCCCTGCGGATGAATTGCTGGCAGTGAATGAGATCATTGTAATGATGGGAAATTAGATTAACGCAAATCAATACCAAGCTATGAAGATCATCGGAGACGCATTGCCCAACCTTCCGTGGGAAGACAGGCCGGCAGGAAGTGCTGAAATCATCTGGCGATACAGCAAAAACCCGGTGATTGGGTGGAATCCCACCCCTTCCACTGCAAGGGTGTATAACAGTGCCGTATTGCCCTATAACGGTGAATTCGTGGGTGTTTTCCGCGCCGATCATAAAAACGGCCGGGCCAATATCCATTTCGGGCGCAGCAAGGATGGATTGACTTTTCAGATTGACGATGAGGTGATCCCCTGGCAGGATGAGAACGGAGAGTCGAATCCGGTCAGCTATGCCTACGATCCCCGTTTCGTAAAAATCGATGACTGGTATTATGTGGTATGGTGCGATGATATGCACGGAGCATCGATAGGCCTCGGTAAAACAAGGGATTTTAAAACCTGGATCAGACTGCCCAATCCCCTTATGCCTTTTAACCGGAACGGCGTACTTTTTCCGCGGAAGATCAACGGCACCTACCGGCTGCTCAGCCGTCCCAGCGACAGCGGGCATACTCCTTTCGGCGATATTTTCATCAGCGAAAGCCCTGACCTCATTTACTGGGGCAGGCATAAACATGTAATGAGCAAAGGAGGGAAAGGCTGGTGGCAGGGTACAAAAATAGGGGCAGGTCCGGTCCCCATCGAAACCACCGAAGGATGGCTCCTGTTTTATCACGGCGTATCCAACACCTGCAATGGTTTTGTTTACAGTTACGGTGCGGTGCTGCTCGACCTCGAAGAACCCGGTAAAGTACTTTACCGTTGTGGTGATTACCTGCTGACTCCTGAAAAAGACTATGAAACAGCAGGCTTCGTGCCCAATGTGGTCTTCCCCTGCCAGAACCTGTATGACGCGCCTTCAGGCCGCATAGCCATTTATTACGGGGCGGCTGATACCTATACGGCACTGGCCTTTTGTAAGGCGGAAGAAGTGGTTGAGTATATTAAAAAACACAACGAAGTCTGAACAAGATTTAAAAGGATTTTTATGATGGACAGGATGCTGTTTGAACAGGATTTTTAATGATTTTTATGATGGACAAGATAATAATATATCCTGTCTATCCTTACCATCCTTATAATCCTGTTCTGACCCCATCCTGTCTATCCTTACCATCCTTATAATCCTGTTCTGACCCCATCCTGTCTATC
>CAYMJH010000130.1:6710-10648 GCA_964390385.1 uncultured Bacteroidales bacterium
CTTTCAATCCTTTAAAATCCTGTTCAAAACTCCGCGCACGGCACCATCTTCGGTTTATGCTTGATCGGTTTCAATTTGAAGGTATAAGCCAATGAAACCTCATGGGAGCCCCCGGTACGCGTGATAAGTTTCGACATGGTAAAGTCGTAGCTGTACCCGATATTGAGATTCCGGGTCTTGATGCCGACAAGCATGGTAAAGGCATCGCGGTTAAACACTTCTTTATAAAACGGTATCCCCCGGTACCAAAAACCCAGTACAATAGGATTCCGATACCAATAGACACCCAGGTCGAGCTGGCGAAACTGCTTTTGCTGCTTGTAAATGAAAGCAAGCTGAAGGGTAGTGGGAATTGGCCTTAACAGGGTTTCATGCAGTACGAATTTTGTGCCTCCATAGACGGAATGCTTGATGGGTACCTTTCCGGTATTCCGGTCATCGCCTTCGTAATAGAAAAAAGACTGGTTGGGATGCAACAGGTGGTCGATGCTGTATCCAAGCCAGAACTTTTCGGAATAACCCAGCACGGAGGTTGAAAAATCAATATCGCCGATAGGGTTATCGATGGGAACCATCTCAGCCGATGTGGCTGCATTGCCGCTGGCTGATATCTGATCGCTCCAGAGCAGGTCATTGAAATTGATGGCCCTTTCGGTATAGAGGAAATGCAATCCAGGTCTCACGTGGACATTATGGGTAACATTGAAGTCAAAGGAATATTGCAATCCTATATTCAGCGACCGCAACCGGCCGGTGCCGGCTTCATCCTGCATCAGCAATACGCCCAGCCCGCTCCTGAATTTTTCAATGTATTTGTCAAAGCTTACGGAATAGGTATGATACCCGTGGGCAATCTCAGGCCATTGATTGCGGTAATTGAAAGCAATCCGGTTTTTCTCGGTCAGCCCGGCAAACGAGGGGGCCAGATAAAGGTAATTCGAATAAAACTGCGAATACTGGGGATCCTGTCCGAACAGGGGTTTCAGCACCAGAATAAAGATCCATATTGTCCAGCATTTCTTCATCACCGGTCATCTTAATGCATCAGGGTCACATCCCCTGTTTGATTAAATCCCATTCCGTTGGTATACTTGCCTTCCACCTTGAAGACATATACATCCTGCTTGGCCATCTTGCCGTTCACGATGCCATTCCATCCCGTATCCTTGTCAAAGCTTTCAAAAATAAGCTCTCCCCAGCGGTTGAAGATCATCAGGTGGTATTCGTCCACATTGTCGATCACGGCCGGCAGAAACACCCGGTTCTCTTCAACGGGAGATTCAGGCCTGAAGGCATTGGGGAAAACAATCTTCCCGCTTGGCTTCACCAAAACGGCCTCTTCCATCACATAGAGATCATAACAGCCATTCTCCGTCCATACATTCAGGGTTACGTCAAAATTGCCCTCTTCGGTATACAGGTGTTTCGGGTTGAATTCCGATGAGGTGGTCCCGTCACCGAAATCCCATTCGTAGATGTCTCCGTTGTCCGACAGGTTAGAGAAATGAACCTGCTGGTCGTTGACATAAACAAAGCGGGGTGCCGTCTCGAAATAGGCATTGGGCAATAACCAGACATCATTGGTCGCACTGTAGGAATCCACCCCTCCTTCTCCCCAGGCCGTCA
Source organism: uncultured Bacteroidales bacterium (assembly GCA_964390385.1). Lineage (GTDB taxonomy): Bacteria > Bacteroidota > Bacteroidia > Bacteroidales > UBA10428 > UBA5072. The sequence goes on from CAYMJH010000130.1 coordinate 8,337, forward strand.
GCTTGATCTTATACCTGCCGGCTTCGTAATAGGTGTATTCGGGATTGGGCTTGTTGGACACCGCGCCGTCACCAAACTCCCAGAGAAAAGAATTGGAAAACGAAGAAGTATTTTCAAACTGGATGGTAAGCGGCATGCACCCGGGTTGCACCGGCTTAAACTGCGCCACCGGCGGATGCGGCACAATCTCAACCATGGTGATGGCACTGTCGGAACAATGTTCTCCTTTTACCAGCAGTTTAAGGGTGTATTCATCCGGTTCAGGATAGGTATGAGCCCCGGGATCCCGGTTAAAAGAAATGGTCTTGTCGCCGAAATACCAGGTGTAATTCCAGTTCCGGTCCGGCGTTGTGTTCACCAGGGTTACCGTCCGGTCAGGATACATCTGGGTTACCGGTGTGGCTTCAAAAGAGGCGTCGGGTGAAGGATAAACGGTAATGCCAATACCGGCAGTATCGAGACAGTTGAAATAAGAAGTGGTGATCAGGGTAACCTCGTAGGTGGTATCTCTTTCGTTGGAATTTAAAAAAGTATGATAGGTGTTGAAGCTGCCCTCCTCGGTATATCCGTCGCCAAAATCCCAGTTATACCGGAATCCGCCGGGTGTGGCCGATAACAGAACATCGGCCGGATGACATGCCTTGTCGGGATAGGTGTTGATGGTAATATGCGGATTCGGATAAACGGTGACATAATCATTGGTCACATGCCGGCAGCCGTTTTGGCTTATAGCCGTCAGCACAACGTTGTAATGCTCCACGGAAGCGCTTGTATTGCGGAACAGATGGCCGGGGTGCGCTGCCGTGGATGTATCGCCATCGCCAAAGTCCCAAAGGTATTCAACCGCCTCCTCCGATGCATTGTGGAAATGAACGGTAAAAGGACTGCAAGCCGGGATGGCGTCGGAGGTATACACAGCCTTGGGCAAATCGTTATAAAGAACGATTGAGTCATTGCCCCTGCAGCCGTTTCCATCGGTCACCGTGAACCTGAGATCATAAGTTCCCTTGATCAGTGTATTGAAAACCGGAGAAGGACTGCTGACAGAGCTGAGCGGTTGTATCCGGCCCGTCCACAGATAGGAGGGATAACTGCCCGAACCTCCGGCCACCATAACGGTCAGCTGATGGTCTTCGCCGGCACAAACGATGGTGTCGGGACTTACGATCTGTGCATATGGATTCGGGTGAACGGTTACCCTTATACTGTCATCGGCCTGATTTGCATTGATGTCGGTAACGTTGACATACAACCAGTATACGCCCGGTGCACCGGCATTGAAAACCGGATTGGCTATATCGGTGGCTGACAGATGCTGGGTTGCCCCTGTCCAGGTTATGGCGTAGGAAGGCGTTCCGCCGGAAGGATTGGCTGTGATCTGCAGGTTCTCACCAACGCAGGCCTGGCCCTGGGTGAGGTTCAGGTCAATGGTGATCACATTGCTTTTCACCAGTACCGGCTTGGTCTCCAGCGGACCCGGGCAGCCTATGCTGTTGGTCTCCTGCACCGTGATATTATAGGTGCCGAGATTGGGAAATTCAAGTATGACAAAATTCAGGTTCGAGAGTAACAGGTTTATACCCGGAGGGATATTCCAGTCATAGGTCGAACCGGGCTGGTAATTGACCGAATAAATCACGTTGGACTGGCCCACGCCAACCTGGGAGGCGCCGATGACCGGATTGGGTCCCGGAGCAGGCAGTATGATCCCCCTGACCTCCCTGCGGCTGCTTTCACATCCGGTATTTTCGTTATAACTCGATACATAATAATTGCGTGAAGCGGTTAAATATGAAGTGTTGAAGGTATTGCCCTTAAATAAAAAGTTACCGCCGGTCAGGCTGTCATACCAGCAGCTGATGGTGGCATCAGCACCGGGGATGGATATCAATACCAGGGAATCGGGACCGCAATTTGAAATATCATTGACCGCGGGGAAACCCGGGACAGGATTGATGACTGCCTTCACTTCTTTACGCGGGCTTTCACAACCGGTGGAATCATTGTAGGAGGTTACCCAGTAGGAACGGCTTGCGGTCAGGAATGGGGTGGTGAAATCCGATGCGGTATTGATAATGCTTCCGCCTGAAGGGGCGTCATACCAATGCAGCATGGTGCCGCCGGCTCCCAGGACAGCTGTTAATTCGAGCGTACCCGCACCGCAACGCGATTCGTCTTGTGTAAAAGGCTGGGAAGGCACAGGGTGAATCACAATGCTGACCGGAACGCGTGTCCCCTCGCAACCGGTGACCGGATTATACGTGCCGGCCCACAGGGTGGTATTGGAGGGTATAAATCCCGTGGTGTAAACG
>CAYMJH010000131.1:0-3127 GCA_964390385.1 uncultured Bacteroidales bacterium
GATATTTATTTTGTCATGATAATCATTTGTAGGAAGACTCACAATTGAGCACAACACGTTTATAGAAGTGGTTGTACCGCTTCTAAAAGGGGGTGGGGGGAATTTAGAAGCAGGTTTTGGAGTGAAGGGGTGACTACTAAATTTTTCATGTTTGGTGGTTGGTTATGTAAATATAGCGACAAATACAAAATATCATTTCAACTTGATGTTCTCAAACGGACTTTTTATCTTTTCAATCGACTTTTGCGTTACATGGGTGTATATCTCCGTCGTTTTGCTGCTTTTGTGCCCCAATAATTCCTGAATAAACCGCAAATCCACCCCGTTCTCCAACAGATGGGTGGCATAACTGTGCCTCAAACTGTGCAGGGTCAGCTTTTTGGTGATCTTTGCCTTTTTCTTCGCGTTTTCAAATACCTCCCGCAAAGCGGTCTCCGAATATTGCTGCCCGCTGTACTGCCCTTCAAATAAATATTCCTGCGGCTTAAATGTTTTATAGTATTCCCTCAATAACACTATCAGACTCTCGGGCAATGGCACCACCCTGTCCTTGTCCCCTTTCGCTGCTTTTATAATTAACATTCCACGGCCTGAATCAATGGAATTGATTTTCAGGTTGATAAGTTCACTTCTCCGCAGCCCGCAGGCATAGATCAAACTCAGCATCGCCCTGTGCTTGATGTTTCTCGTGCTCTGCAACAACAACTCAATTTCATGCACTGAGAATATCCCGGGCAGATACCTGCCCTTCCTGGGCCTTTCAATCTCCTCAATATCAATCTCTTTTTTGATTATGTTCCTGAAAAACAGCTTTACAGCACTTATTATCTGATTCTGATAAGAGGCCGAAAATTCATTCTTCAAAACATAACGGTAATTGAAATCGTTTATGTCTTCATTGGATATTTCTTCCACAGTCCTATCCTTACAATATGCCAGAAATGTGCGGATCGCATCCAGATAGGTGCCTATTGTCTTTTCACTGTAACGCTGAACCACCATGTATTCTTCCATCAGCTTTATGAATTCATGCTTCTCCGCTGAAAGATGCCGGTCGAAATACTTTGTTCTCTTCTCTTCTTCCAGATTGTCCATCCCGGGGATCGCCAATCCCAACTCCTCTGCCATCCTACAGAGCTCCTTCATGCAGTAATCTGTATATGGCAAATGCCAGCATCGCATCGTACTGCTCCAACGACGACCTTCAATCTGCTTAATCCTGTTCAGTATGGCTTCATCTGAGGGGAAATTCAGCTTTATACGCCTGATACCCTTGTGCAGCGTTGATTCAACATGAACGGTTTTCATTGCATAACGTGTTTAAAATGAATCGGATATTTACACACTTCGTGCCCCTCAATCACATTTGCATCTTACTACCTTCCGCCCTCCGTCAACCCGCTGCCTGTATCTGCCAGGCAAAGCAACAGATAATCATTATCTTATAGCCCTGCCAATAAGATAAAGAGCACTGAAATTGACGCTCATTATGAACTAAGTTCCCGGTTATTATAAGCTGTAAATGAAAACATGACTGAGTAACTTGGTGGCCTGGTAATTGGGACTTCTAATATATGATTTTTAACGCATTATTCATAATGATTATTTCTTACCAGAATGCAGAAATCATTCTCCACCACCGTATATCCCTGATCATAACAGAAATAATATATCCTTCCGGCCCGCGTGGTGTAAAAATGGGTCATGTACTCCGGATCAAATCCCCTGCGTAACAGTTTCTTTTTGGGTAAGCTTGTTTTGCCCCCGGGATTCATAGCCGCCAGAATGTTCCGGTTCCGCGCAAGAATTCCGTTTACCCTGCGGATAAAGGACAGTCCTGCACTGCTCTTGAGTTTGTTGTTGTAAGCGTTCCGGCACTGATCGGAACAAAACTTCTTGTCGGCCCTGCCGTGAAATCCTTCACCGCATTCAAGACACTTTCTTTCCATAACTTAACTTATTAATTGCCAATTAAATAATTGATTGAACGTAATTATAACCGATTATAACCGATTACAATTGTTTAATAACCGACTTTATAATCAAGTCGTAATTTACTTTGTCATGATGTTATTCACAAATAAATCACAAACTATTTTTAAACTTTAAAACAAGCGTCATGAACACATTGCGTAACAAAGTGCAGCTGATCGGTAACCTGGGTGCCAATCCGGAGATCCGGTCGTTTGAAAACGGCAAATCCGTTGCCCGTTTTACCCTCGCCACCACCGATTCGTATACCGATCCCGCCGGTAAGAAAACCTCTGAAACCCAATGGCATAACATCGTTGCCTGGGGAGGCCTGGCCAAAATCGCCGAGAAATACCTCATGAAAGGCAGTGAAGTTGCCGTTGAAGGCAGGCTCATCCATCGGACCTATGACGGAAAGGACGGAAACAAGAAGTACTATACTGAAGTGGTAATCAATGATATAGTTATGTTCCGCAACCGAAATGAGAAGGCAGAACAGCACTGAGGGCATGAGCGTGCCCCTGCATGAATGATTTTCAGTATCCGCCCTGCATCGATTACCCATGTGATAGCGGTGAAAAGGGTACAGGTTAAGGGTGATGCGGGCGGATCTGAATGTTCAGGGTTCTGATCTGGATTACTGCAGGGGCTAATATCAGCAGCGACGGGTTTGGGTTATTTCGAGTCCGGCAGGCAAGCTCTGCGAGGTTGGTTTACGTGAGAATATTTGGATGATCATTTATTTCTACAATAATGGAACCTTGCCTGCCCGGCAAGCAGGCTCTCCGAGGTTCATATGGTGAATCAATGAATCGTTCTACAATAATGGAACCACTCCGAGGTTCTTATGGTGAATCAATGAATCGTTCTACAATAATGGAACCTCTCCGAGGTTCATATGGTGAATCAAGGAATCGTTCTACAATAATGGAACCACTCCGAGGTTCTTATGGTGAATCAATGAATCGTTCTACAATAATGGAACCTCTCCGAGGTTCATATGGTGAATCAAGGAATCGTTCTACAATAATGGAACATCTCCGAGGTTCTTATGGTGAATCAAGGAATCGGTCTACAATAATGGAACCGCTACGAAGTTCTTATGGTGAATCAAGGAATCGGTCTACAATAATGGAACCACTCCGAGGTTCATATG
>CAYMJH010000131.1:3227-10526 GCA_964390385.1 uncultured Bacteroidales bacterium
CTCCGAGGTTCATATGGTGAATCAAGGAATCGGTCTACAATAATGGAACCACTCCGAGGTTCATATGGTGAATCAAGGAATCGGTCTACAATAATGGAACATCTCCGAGGTTCATATGGTGAATCAAGGAATCGGTCTACAATAATGGAACCACTCCGAGGTTCATATGGTGAATCAAGGAATCGGTCTACAATAATGGAACATCTCCAAGGTTCTTATTGTGAATCAATGAATTGGTCTACAATAATGGAACTACTCCGAGGTTCTTATGGCATAATGACATTCGATGCATACATCCCCGGATAGCCTGCTTGCCGGCCAGGCAGTGATGTATTATTGCAGCAGGATATTCGGAGAACAGCATCCTCGAAGAGCCTGCCTGCACATATGACAGGGATGAATTATTAACTGATCAAAGGAGAAAACAATAATATTCCATATTGGAGACAGACAGGATCCTATGGCTCACATTCAGGGGATTTTATCATTACAGGTGAAACGGAAAATCCCCTTCTTTCAAGCAACCTTAATATCCCCTTTTTCCCCGGGAGGTGCCCGGCGCCTATGGCAATGAATGCCGATTGCTCCCTTATGAGGGGCAGCATGCGCCCGGCCATCTTTTTATTCCTTTTTGTGATCATCTTTTTTTCCAGAGAAGCCATGGTTTTGTCTTCCTGCATGAGATTCAACAACCTTCCCAGGTCGGCCCGGCAATACAGCCTGATGATCTCCTCCAGGTCCTCAGCCCCCTTTTGAAAATTCCTGAAATAGTCCACAATATAACCATAAGGTATTTCTTCCAGCATCTGCATTTGCTCTTCAAATGTCTCAAGGCCAATCACCTTCTTCCCGTCCTGCCGGGCCCGGCGGTATAAAAATTCGTCCACTGCAACCTCCATGTCGCCGGCGATCTGCGAATTCAGTCCCAATGAAAGCAATACATAGGGCTTCATGCGATCGAACAACGATATGTCCATACCGGTCTCCTTTTCAATGACGCCTTTGACCAGGGCGTAATCTTCGGGAATAAAAACGTCACGGAGCGTTTTTCCGTCGGGCAGCACAAGTTGCTGTGCAAAACCGGCCATGTTGGCAGGATCAAGATCAACCTCCAGGGCAAAGACCCGGCAGCTGTCAAGAGCTTCAAATACCCTGGGATCGAACTGAAAAACGCGCTTATCTTTGATGTGGATGGTACCGAAAACGTAGGAGGGGGAATTCAGTTTGCCGCCATCGATTTTCCAGAGGAGGGATTGGGCCCTCACCGTTAGGGAAAGAATTAACAGGACCAGGCATGCGGGTATGCTGAAGCGGAAACGGGGATTTTTGAATGAGCTCATCTGATGGTTGCTTTGATGCTATAAAATTATATAATTATGATTTGAATTATTTAACAATCCCCATCTGCTTCATCAGCAGGTTTGCGTTCATTTTCTGTGTTATGCCTTCGCGCAATATGTAATCAAAGAACACTTCGGCGCCGTTGATTTCTATTTCAAAACATTTATTCACCAGCCTGCCGTTATACTGCCCTTCGGTTTTGGCAAGCTCCAGGTCATGGGTGGCAATGATGGCCGTTCCGCCCAGTGCAAATATCCTTTCAAGCACAGCCAGCGAGCCTTTATGCTTGTCGGCTGAATTGGTGCCTTTGAGGATCTCGTCGAGGATGATCAGCATCCGCCTGCCCCCTTCCAGCTCGTCAATGATCGTTTTAATCCGCTTCAGCTCGGCATAAAAATATGATTCATGATGCAGCAGCGAATCACTGGTACGCATACTGGTGAAGAGACTGACCGGACTGAAAGAAAACTGCCCGGCGCACACCGGCGAGCCGGTCATGGCCAGTACAAGGTTCACTCCCACCGAACGCAGGAAGGTGCTTTTGCCGGCCATGTTCGCACCGGTAATGACCACCACCGTTCCCTCAGAGGCTATGGAAAAATCATTGCAAACACGCTGTTCATCAGGGATCAACGGGTGGCCCAGGCTCACGGCCCTTATCACCCCGTGTTCTGAGAATTCCGGAAAATGACAGTCACTGAAGTTGAAATGAAAGGTGGCCAGGCTGATCAGCGCATCAGCCTCTGCCAGGCTGTCAATCCAGGGCATGAAATGCCCGCTGTAACGGATCTTCCATTTTTCCAGCCGCCAGATGCATTGCATGTCCCATAACAGCAATCCGTTGAGCAGGAAACCGGCCAGCACGTTAAACCTGGTATCAAACGCCGTAAGCACTTTGGCAAGCCGTTGAATAGCCTTATGGGCCGGCTCTCCCGATGCACGGAAACAGGCTTTTACCGATGCCATGTGCCGGCTCCGGAAGTCTTCCCTGTCGACAAGTTCCATCAGGCGCCCTGTTTTTGTAAAGGTCTGAAGGTAGCGGCTGAGCAATTCATGGATCCGGTTGGTGGCTCTGAGCCTGATGCCTGTAATCATAAGCTGAACCAGGAAAAGCAGCAGCAGCAGGCGGTAATATTCCCAGTTGATAATGGTGAGGATAACGCAGGCTGCCGATAACAGTGGAAATACAATCCGGGCCATTCGCAACATCCTGCTGCCGCTGAAGGCATGCGGTTCGCTGAACCATGCTTTGATCTTCTCAAGGTCGTCGGTATTATCGAGGGTAATCTCACCGGTAGCCCTGAAATCAAGCATGAAATCAACCCTGCCGGCCAGTTCTTTCAGCGCTTCCTGCCTTGATTGCAGGACATCGCTGTCGGGAAGGGGATACTGAAGCCATGTCGCCAGTTTTTCCCTGCCTTTTCTCATCACGGTGCGGTTGAGGAATTGAAACAGGGAACCTTCCCCGAAAAGATCGAGATCATAAGAAAACGGGTGGTGTATGTCTGTGAATTCCTTGCCCGGATCTTCCTTCTCAAAACGGTATGACAGTATTTCAATCTCGCGTTCGTGAATAGCGATAAGTTGTTCTGTGTACTTCCTTTGCCAGGTGAGCTGAACATGTTTTCTTACCAGCAGGCCAAATAATACCGCCATCAGTACTGCCGATGAAACAGACCATGGAACTCCCAACCTGCCATAAAACAACAGCGCCGCTACAACGGCAGCAAACGACAGGAACCGGCCCAAAGCGATACGGTTAAGCCTTCGCTGCAGCATGGCCAGCCGGTTTTCAAGCCCGGGCAGGCGGCTTTTATAAAAGGGAATGCTGTTATTCATGAGATAACAGGATGTTTTCATTTCTGAGCTTTAAAAGCTCCCGGTTCATAAGATCTTCCATATTGTGTATCAGCTGATGCATGGGCAGCGGCTCGTAATCAGACGGCTTCAGGGGATGAAGGACTTTCACCACGATATGCTTTTTCCCGCGAAACAAAAATCCGTCTTTGGGGAGGGCATGATAGGCGCCGTCAATGATAACAGGCAGGATAACGGCTTTTGATTCAAGGGCTACATGAAATGCACCGTCACGGAAGGCTCCCAGGTTCCCGTCGTTACTCCTGGTGCCTTCCGGAAAAATAAGTACGGAAATCCCATCACGCAATGAACGTAATGCCTGCGTGATCATTTTGTCCTTGCTTTCCTTGTCTCCCCTTATCACGGGGATGTGCCTGTTAAGCCTTAACACCCAGCCCAATAAGGGTAAGCTGAAAAGCTCCTGCTTGATAACCCAGCGAAAAGGGAAATACAGCTGGTAAATGGCCAGTACGTCAAGAACAGACTGATGATTGGAAAGGATTATATAGGTCCGGTCCTTTTCGAACCTGTAACGATTCCGGATGGTCACCTTCCACCAGGGATTGATGCATATATAGAAACCGGCCCATAGTCCTACGAAATAATGACAAGCCTTCAGCTTCCTGTCGAACGGAATTGTTATTGCCCAGACAACCAGAAATATAATGAAAAACGGCAATAGCGTGATAAAGAAAACCAGCCAGACGTAAGCGGTAATAAGAGCAGCGGCAAAAGGTATTTTCATCGTGCAATGTGAAAACTGATGGATCGAAACCTGAATAAGTCAGCAATCAATCTCCCGGCAAAAATAATGGCAATAATGATCCGGCAATGGAATATCGGAGAAAAATGCAAGTAAACAGGGAGTCCGGCGGTGAGGAAGTCCGGAGACCGGGAAAAATTGTGTCTTCATAACATACAGTTAAACAAATCATTACACGTTCAATAAATCAATTCCCGATCTTGCCGTTTACAAAAGGAACAATTTTTGATCAGGAATTCATGTAAATGTTTTTTAACTTGCATGATTAAAATTTCAGTCGTAATGAGGAGATTTCTGTTTTTGGCATTTTTTGTGATATCCTATGGCGGATTAACAGGCCAGTCCTATACAAAAAAAAGCGTGCCGGTGGATACCATTTTTAAGCTGAACGGTTCCATATTGCCGGTTAATGTTACCACGGTAACCCCTACTTATGTCAGTTTCACCATTCCCGGGAACCAGGATGAGTTTACCATCGAACGGAAGGAAGTGCATAAGATCATCTTTAAGAACGGCAGGCTGGAGATACTGAATGATGCTGCTTTTGTGGTGATGGATGAAAGCAACTGGGAATCGGTTTGGCTGACCGAGGACAAAAAGGAAGTGGCTGAGCTGTTCAAGCTGGGAGAAATCGATGCGAAATCGCCGGCCAGTGCGAGGAGTCCGGCTGCCGCCAAAAAGGGCGCCATTATCAAGCTGAAGAAGAAAGCGGTTAACATGAAGGGGACCGTTGTGTTGGTCACCCACAAACAGACTACCGGGGGATACGGTGAGTATCCCGGATATTATATTAAAGGAATTGCTTACGGTCCTGAGCCTCCTGAGGAACAAGCCAGCACTTCGACTGAAGAAGAATCATCGCTGAACAGGAAGGGAGGAATGTAGAATATGAGTGTGAGTTTGAGTTGGAGTGTGAGTGTGAGGGAGAGAGGAGGAGAAGAGGAGAAGAGGACGGTAAACAGTAAACGGTTAGTGAATAGTGAAAAGTTCCTCAGTATTTAACAATATTGCCCCAAACAGAATAACAAGCTTCTTACCGGAATTTGGAAATTATGCTTCATGAAGGCTTTCTAATAGCCCCGGCGGGGCGACCTGATTGTAGCAAAAGGAACAACATTGTCTAATTCTCCCCCGCGTCCCGCCATTCGGCGGGACGTAAAGGATTTATGATGCATTGTCAGGGCATTGCTACAAACAGGTCGCTCCAACGGAGCTTAGTTTCGCTTGCCAATCTTGTGCTACAAACAGGTCGCTCCAACGGAGCTTAGTTTAGCTTGCCAATCTTGTGCTTCAAACAGGTCGCACCTATGGTGCTTAAAAAGTTGAAGCCGGAAAAAACCAGTTAAAATACTATATATCTGGGCAATGTAATTTAGTTACATAAGAGTGAGAAGTGAAGCGAATTTGCGATAGGTGAACCAGGAGATCAGAACAGATTATCGATTATAAAATCTTCCCTTTTTTCTTCGGGTATTCCGAGCCATTCAAGTTGTTCAGCCATGGGCAGCAGGTCTTCCCACGCATGCCGGCATCCTTTCAGCGCGGCTGAAATGCGATTGAGGATATCAGCCGAAACCAGGTCAGTTTCCATGATACAATCCGTGATCAGGCCTTTTTCAACTGTGAGAGCCATCCTTACCGCTCTGCCGTTGTGGTAAAATTCCTTCTCAAAACGGTATTCCGGCGAATACCCGTAAATCCAATCCCATTGTGCATATTTCTCACCGGCCAGCCTGCGGATCTGTTCCGTTTCTTCTCCATTCAAATCATAACGTTCTCCTTTGTACCGATCCTTTATATAATGCATTAAACGCTTTGAAAAAGCATCCATCCCCATGGGTTCCGGAAGGAAATCGCTGATGTTGGCCACCTTAGCCCGGTTTGACTGCACGGCCCGGCTGGGGTACGATTCAGCGTTTTCTGAAAGCGATGAACTGAGCTGTTGCAGATCAGTGTCAAACAATAAGGTGCCGTGGTGGAGAACACGGTTTTTGTATACATGCCCCGCGTTGCCCGATATCTTCATCCCGTTTACCCGGATGTCGTTCTTTGGGCCAGGCGACGCCGGTATACCCGTTTTTTCAAGGAATTCGCAGAGCGGCAGGGCAAAACGCTTAAAATCGATGAGCCTGCCGGGTTCTTCGTTGGTGATGAAGGAAAAATTAAGATTCCCGGGGTCGTGATATACCGCTCCTCCGCCTGACAGTCTTCGGGCGACCAAGATATGCTCATCGCGGATGAAGCGGGCGCTGATCTCAGCCAGGGTATTCTGATGCTTTCCGACAATCACGGCCGGCTTTGATTTCCACAACAGGAAAAAATTCTCTGTACGGCTCCTGAGAAGGTATTCTTCGGCAGCGAGACAAAAATAAGGATCATCGGTTTGAATTGTGAGGCAGCGCATGAAGAGAAATTTCTCAAAAATAGTGATTATCAGCAAGCCGGCTGCATAAAGCAGTGGATTTTTAAAGGGAGCTAAGGTTTTCAGGATTTTTTGTATTTTTAAACGGATAAAATTTATTTTATTTGGACAGCCATTGAATTTCTCCGTAATTTTTAATTATTGCTCCCGGGTAACCTTTTAACATCATATCTATGGAAAAGATCGTTGACCGCTTCATCCGCTATGCCAAAATCAATACGCAATCAGATGAAAATTCAAAAACAACGCCAAGCACGGCAGCCCAGGTTGAGTTTGCCAAACTGCTGGCCGATGAGCTGCAAAACCTGGGCCTGGATGAGGTTGTTGTCGACGAGAACGGTTACCTTACGGCCACGCTGCCGGCCAACACCGGCAAGGAAATTCCGGTGGTGGGCTTTATTGCGCATCTCGATATTTCGCCCGACCTGAAGTTCACGGAAATCAATCCCCAGGTGATGGAGATACGATATGGCAAGCCCATTGTGCTGAATGCCAGGAATAACATCCAGCTTTCCCCGCTCGATTACCCGGTGCTGAACAATTATATAGGGCAGCAGCTGGTAGTGACCGACGGGCAGTCGAGCCTCGGTGCAGACGACAAGGCCGGCATTGCCGAAATCATATCGGCCATGGAATTCCTGATTGCGCACCCTGAAATCAAGCATGGCCCGGTACGCATTGCCTTTACTCCCGATGAAGAGATAGGCCGGGGCGCTGACAAATTCAACGTCAAAAAATTCAACGCGGCTTTTGCCTACACGGTCGACGGGGGTGGGATAGGAGAGATCCAGTATGAAAATTTCAATGCTGCCAAGGCCAAGATCACCATCCAGGGATTGAACGTTCATCCGGGTTCGGCCAAGAACAAGATGAAAAACTCCATGCTCATTGCCATGGAGCTCAACAGCATGCTGCC
>CAYMJH010000132.1:0-10323 GCA_964390385.1 uncultured Bacteroidales bacterium
TTGTCTTAGCTCTTGAATCTAAATAATACTCTTATGAATTTAAAAACTACTTTTCTCGGACTATCGGTTGAAAGTCCATTCATTGCTGCAAGTTCAGGATTGACCAGTTCCGTTGATTCCGTTAAAAAATGCGCTGACCATGGTGCCGGTGCAGTGGTGTTGAAATCATTATTTGAGGAACAGATCATCGCCGACAAAAAAACGCTGCTGCGGCATGATGATATGTATTTCTGGTATCCCGAAGCCCTTGAATATGTTGGAAAATTTTCCAAAGAACAGGGCATCGGAGAATACCTTAAATTGATCGAAAAATCTAAAAAAGCGGTTAACATACCGGTTGTTGCCAGCATCAATTGCGTGAGTCCCGTTGAATGGCCAAAATTTGCCGCAGAGATCAAAAATGCCGGTGCCGACGGTATTGAGCTGAACATTTTCATCCCTCCTACCGATCTGAAACTAACCGGCTACAAAATTGAAGAGACTTACCTCGACATCGTCCGTGCCGTAAGAAAGGAAACCGATCTGCCCCTGGCCGTTAAAGTTGGCTATTTTTTTACCAATATTTACCGTGAGCTTTTCAAGTTAAGCAATCTCGAGATCAACAGTCTTGTTTTGTTCAACCGCTATTACAGGCCTGATATTGATATCGATAAACTCAGTGTCATCACCGGCAATATCTACAGCTCTCCGGTTGAGATCACGCATTCGCTGCGATGGATAGCTTTGTTATCCCCAAAAGTCAAATGTGAGCTGATAGGGGCAACCGGCATTCATGACTATACCGGTGTGGTAAAGAACATCCTGGCCGGTGCAACAGCAGTCCAGTTATGCTCTGCGCTTTATCGCAACGGCATTGAGTATCTTGAGGTTCTTCACAAGGATCTTGAAAAATGGATGAAGTCAAAAAACTATGATGATCTGAAAGCCTTCAGGGGCATTATTTCCAAAAAGGAAGAAAACAGCGCGGCATTTGAAAGGGTTCAGTTCATGAAGAAAACCACGGGGAATATTTGAACAGGATTTATAGGATTTAAAGGATTACAGGATTAATGCAGGCTGTTAGGCTACAGGCTGTTAGGTAGCAATATTGGTTACCGTTTACCGTTTACCGTTTACCGTATACCGATTCCTCCCGGTTGGAAAAAAATAAAATAATACTTAGCTTTAACTTTTGAATACTAGTATCAATTGGTTATAAAATACTGAAAGACATGAAAAAGAAATATCTCATGGGTCTTGGTTTGGTAATCTGCACCCTGCTTTGCATGAATTGTAAAAGGACTTCAACAAAAGATTCTGCGCTGGAGGGGATTGACAGTGTCGACCTCAAGGAAATCAAGCCTTATATAAGCCAATACGATACCATGGGCGAAGGATTGCCGATATTTTACAACATGTATCTCTCGGTTGAGATGTCAACCCTGTTTGATGCCGCCGGGGCTGTTTTTAATGAAAATTTGCTCAACTCCACCGACAACATCACCGATTATACCACCAGTGCAAAAAAAGCGATGAATCTCGGCGTCTATGCGGTTGACCTCAGTTATTCCAAGGTCTTTGAGCAGGTTGAAACCGCCGGCAAGTTTTTTAATGCCATGCAAAAACTTGCAGAGGAACTGGGCATCCCGGCCGATTATTTTGAAAACACGGCCAGACGTTTCGACAGGAATATCAATGATAAGGATTCCCTGATTAAAATAGCCAATGAGGTATATATGGCAACCGATTCTTATCTGAAAGACAATGAACGATACAGCGCCGCGGCACAGATTATCCTGGGAGGCTGGACCGAGGCGGTTTATATCGCCATTGACATTGCCAAGTCCACGCGTGATTTCGAAATCATCGAACGGCTGGCTGAACAGAAATACTCACTGTCCAACCTGATGGACATGCTGCAGAACTATGAAAGCGATGCCGTAATAGCCGAATACCTGGTAAAGCTGAAGGCCCTTAAGGTTGTTTTCGACACTTTTGAAGTGAAAGTCAAAGGAGATTTCGATCCGGCCACTGCCGAAGGGAAGAAAACCGTCAGTGCCCTGCTGCTGAAAGTAAAAGAGGTCGAAAAGCCTGTCGTGGCGATGAGAGCTTCCATCATTGAATAAGCTGAAGCTTCCCGCGCTAAATTCCTTATTTCCCCTCATTGTTGTTAACTGCATCCGGCAGGCTGACAGAAGCTATTGCTTTCTGACGGCATGATCCCTGATACATGGCGCACCCTGATCAAAATCATAGGGATTGAGGATCGGCTTTGTTTCCTTTGTCTTTGAATTTCAGACAAAAAAGGAAGGCTAAAATACTAAGTTTATGAAAATCGGGTGTATCAAAGAGATTAAAAAGCATGAATACAGGGTTGGGTTGATTCCTTCAGATGTTAAATCATATGTGTCAAGGGGTCACCAGGTGATGATCCAGAAAGGTGCCGGGGAGGCCGCCGGTTTTCATGATGATGAATATAGTCAGGCAGGTGCCTCCGTTACCGATGACCTTAGAATAATTTTTGATACCTGTGAAATGGTCGTGAAGGTCAAGGAGCCTTTGCCTGAAGAATATGGTTTGTTCCGAAAGGACCAGATCCTGTTTACCTATCTTCACCTGGCGGCAGACAAAGTATTGACCGAAGCGCTCATGAAAGCCGGCATTAAAGGGGTTGCTTATGAGACCATCGAAGAAAAGGAAGGGCGCCTTCCCTGCCTTCAGCCCATGAGCGAAATTGCAGGCAGGTTATCCATACAGGAAGGCGCCAAATACCTGGAAAAGACCTTTGGCGGAAGGGGAGTTCTGCTCGGAGGGGTTCCCGGTGTTGACCGCGGCAAAGTTGGCATTATCGGGGGCGGTGTTGTCGGTACCAACGCCTGCAAAATTGCCACGGGGATCGGTGCTGAGGTTACCATACTCGATATTGACGCACGCAGGCTGGCTTATCTCGATGATATTTTCGGTTCGCGGATCACGGCGCTGTACAGTACAGATGCCAATATAGAGAAAATCCTGCGGGAATGCGACCTGATCATCGGTGCCGTATTACTGCCGGGGGCCAAGGCGCCTACCCTGGTAAAACGTTATCACCTCAGCATCATGAAACCGGGCTCCGTCATTGTCGACGTGGCCGTTGACCAGGGAGGATGCGTTGAAACCATCAAACCAACCACCCACGACAATCCGGTGTATGTGGTGGATGGCATCGTCCACTACGGGGTGGCAAATATGCCGGGAGCTGTTGCGCTGACTTCCACCAAAGCCCTTACCAGCGCTACCCTGCCCTATGGTCTGATGATTGCAGAGTTCGGGATTGAGGAGGCCTGCAGGAGATCAGGGGCGGTAAAGAAGGGAATGAACCTGTACCGGGGAAAATGCACTTACGAAAATGTTGCTAAGGCTTTTAACATGCCTTATATTCCTATAGATGAATTGATTTGATTTTTTCAGCGGCTCCGGAGCAATGCTATACCCTATAGCGGCTCCGGGGCTCCGCTCATTTTCCTTTCCTAGTATTTTTTACCGTTGTAATAGACATTATGGATGTTCAGTCCCCTGTTGGTTACAATCAGGTCCCTGTACAGTTCGATATCCTCAACAATATCATAGGTCAGCACCTTGTTCTCACCGTCACGGAATATCCTTATGTTCCTGTTCTGATCGGTATAGACTATCGTATTCCATTGCGCTTCCCATTTCGAAGGAATATAGTTTTCCAGTTCGTATAAACGATCCTTGTACCAGGTCTTAAAATACCCCTGTTCTTCAAAAACTACAATCTGGTTCTGTACATCATAGAATCCCGGCTTTACGCTTGACAGGCTGATCACTTCTCCCTCATGAAATAGCTTGAACCGGTCGGTATTGTCCACATAAGCCACCATACCGTCGCCGACCTTATAGGATATGGGCGGGAAATCCTCAATCGTATAGGTTTCACCCCGGTAAAATACTTTGAATTGCATATCGGCTGCGTTCACATAGGCAACAATATCCTTGCCTGCTTTATAGGTGCCTTCACTCACAAATGGTTCCAGGCTGTATGTGCGCCCCTGGTAAAAGACCATGAGATCGCCGGTGCGCGGCGAAATGTAAGAAATGATGTTGTCGCCGCAGCGGAAGGAAGTCGGCTGCTGGCCAACAAGACCGTCTTCAAGCCTGTATATCCTTCCGCGGTAATAGGCTGCCAGGAAACTCTGCACATCATCATAAAAAGCCACCAGGCTGTCTTCAGCAAAATAATTCAGGGAATGCGTATTGATGGTCTTAACTTTGCCGTTTTCGATGATATGGATGATCCCCGCATAAGAGTATACCGCCAGGTAATCCATGGCCTTGAAATCACTTATATTGTTGACCGATAATTCAGTGACCTCGCCGTCATAATACATTTTCAGATGGTTCCGGTTATCCTTATACAGTATACAGGCACCTCCTATGCTGAATTCCTGCACCCTCAGATATTCCAGTTGTTTGATCTGCCCCCTGTCAAAAACATAGAAATTGTCCATGTTGTCATGAAAAGCTGCCAGATGCTGTGAGAAAACATCCATGCCGCAGAAAACCAGGCCGGCGGAAATTAACAATGCCTTTTTCATGTTGCATTAATTCTTGATAAAAAATCCGATCTCCTCCAGGGAGGTGATAATATCATAATCCTTCATATATACACCCGGCGGAACGTCGAGGTGTACCGATGTGAAATTCAGTATTCCCTTGACACCGCTGCTGACCAGCAGGGCAGCAATTTCCCCGACGGCATCCGAAGGTACGGTAAGAATGACTATGCTGATACTGAGTTTTTTAACCATGGAGGGGATAAGGCTGATGTCGTAACAGGTCACTCCTGCCGTTTCATGGTTGATTTTGCTTGCATCTACATCAAAGGCAGCCGCAATATGAAGCTTGGTTCTGGCTTTGCGGATAAATGCGGCAATGGCCTTCCCGAGGTTTCCCATGCCAACAATGGCAACATTGTATCCCTCATCCTTGTCAATCGTCTTTCCGATAAGCTCAATCAGTGCACTGATACTGTAACCCTTGCGTCGGCTTCCCGTGAGCCCGATCAGCATGAGATCACGCCGGACCTGCTCAGGGGTAAGGTTCAGGAGCCGGGCAAGGTCGTGAGAGAAAATAAATTCCCCGTTGACTGAATCAATCCTGCTTAACAGCCGGCGATATTTGCTGAGCCGTTCAACGCTGCGGGATGGAAGTTTCTTTTGCAATGGTGTCGGTAAATTTCCTATTTTAGTCAAGGTTAAATTTAACGGATTTTATTCAAATTACAAGCTCACGATAACCATCATGCATGAATGAAGCGGTTGCATTGCGGATCAGGGTGGAGGGTCTGGTGCAGGGTGTCGGTTTCAGGCCTTTTGTGTACAGGCTGGCAAAATACCACAGCCTTAACGGATGGATACTGAACCGCAATGATGCGGTTGTCATTAAAATTGAAGGGCAGCCGGGGCCCATGCCTGCTTTTATGGATGATTTAAGGAACAAGGCCCCGGCGGCAGCCATGATCGATGCGATCACCGTTGATAACGACTTCCCTGAAAATCTGCAGGATTTCAGGATCCTTGCCAGCCAGGATCTCTCGGATGAAACTTCGGAGATCAGCCCCGATATCGCCATTTGTGACGACTGCCTCACCGACCTCAAAAACCAGCCCCACCGGCTTTCCTATCCCTTTATCAACTGCACCAATTGCGGCCCGAGGTTCACCATCATTCGTGATTTTCCCTACGATCGCGAAAAAACAACCATGCGTGATTTCACGATGTGCCCGCAATGTGCTTCGGAATACCGGGACATATCCGACAGAAGATTCCATGCTCAGCCGATCGCATGCAACAAATGCGGACCAAAGTACATCCTGCACCGGGGGAACCGGAAGGAAACAGCATTCCCGGCCATCCTGGCAAAGGTTGCCCGGATCGTGGATGAAGGAGGGATCATAGCCGTTAAGGGATTGGGAGGCTTTCATCTCATGTGCGATGCCGGCAATGAAAAAGCCGTCATGCGCTTAAGAAGCGCAAAGAAACGGGAAGGAAAGCCTTTTGCAGTGATGTTCCGCAACACATTGTCGGTCAAGCAATACGCTTCATTGTCAGCAGCGGAAGAATCCCTGCTGACATCATGGAAAAGGCCGATCGTACTACTGACAAAGACAGCCGGGATGGCCGCCGGAGTTTGCCTTGGATTAAATACCATCGGCGCTTTCCTTCCCTATATGGCCTTCCATTATCTGCTGTTTGACAGGCTTCATACCGATATACTGGTCCTTACCAGCGGCAACCTGGCTGAAGAGCCTATCGTAATCGGGAATGAAAAAGCCCTGGATGTCTTCAGTACCCTTGCCGACGCAGTCCTTGTCTATAACCGTGAAATATTCAACCGCGCCGACGATTCGGTTACCCGTTTCATGGCCGGCAGCGAAAGAGTGATACGCCGTTCGCGCGGGTATGTGCCCTCCCCTGTCAGGGTTTCGCTGAACGTTGAAGGGATACTGGCCACAGGGGCGGAATTGTCGAATTGCTTTTGCATCGGCAAAGGAAACCGGGCCATCCTGAGTCAGCATATCGGCGATCTGAAAAATGCAGAAACCTTTGATTATTTTTCAGAAACCATTGAGCGGTTCAAAGACATTTA
This sequence comes from uncultured Bacteroidales bacterium, assembly GCA_964390385.1. GTDB lineage: Bacteria > Bacteroidota > Bacteroidia > Bacteroidales > UBA10428 > UBA5072. The sequence continues at coordinate 6,631 of CAYMJH010000132.1, forward strand.
TCGGTTCAGTCCTTCCATGATGGCCGTTGATCTGCATCCTGATTATCTTTCCACCCGGTATGCCCGGGAACGGGGAACCGAATGCATCGCCGTGCAGCATCATCATGCGCACGTTGTGGCGTGCATGGCTGAATACGGGCTCGATGAACCCGTCATCGGCGTATGCTTTGACGGTACCGGGTATGGCACCGACGGCCACAGCTGGGGAGGCGAATTCATGGTGGCCGTCATCGATGGTTTTCAAAGGCAATACCATTTTGAATACCTGCCACTGCCCGGCGGCGATAAGGTGATCAGCGAGACCTGGCGGACCGGGATATCCCTGCTTTACAGGACCTGGGGCAGGGACCTTATGAACCTTGACATCCCTTTCGTAAAAAGCATTGACAAAAAGTTGCTGGAAAGGATTGTCGAAGCGCTTGGGAAAAGGATCAATACGCCCCTTTCGTCGGGATGCGGCCGGCTGTTTGACGGCATAGCCGCCATCACGGGCCTTTGCACCCGTGCACTGTTTCATGCCGAAGCTCCTATGAGACTTGAATCAGTGGCAGCAGAAGGAATAGGGGATCGCTATGATGTGGATATCGGTAAAACCCTTTGTTTCGACAATATGATCAGGCAGATCACTGCCGATATCCTGAAGCAGACCCCTTTACCGGTCATGGCCGCACGGTTCCACAATTCAATAATTTGGGCTATCTTTGAAGGGGTAAGCAGGATTAGCCGTGAGACCGGCATCAGAAAGGTTGTACTTGCCGGCGGCACTTTTCAAAACCGGTACCTGGCGGAGAAAACCCTGTCGCTGCTTGAAAAGCATGCTTTCAAAGGTTACCTGTCCGGAAGGATTCCCTGCAATGACGGGGGAATTGCGCTGGGACAGATCCTGGTTGCCGGTCGTAAGAGAGAATAGTTTTTTCATTAACCAATTGTACCATGTGTTTAAGCATTCCGGCCAAAGTCGTTGCCGTCGAAGAAAACTCCGCAAAGGTGTCAGTGGGAGGAACCCTGGTGGATGTCTCCCTGCACCTGCTGGATGATGTAAAAACAGGCGATTATGTGCTTGTCCATACCGGATTTGCGCTCCAGAAGCTGAGCGAGGAAGAGGCACTGGAGACGATTGAAATGATAAGGCAGATGGATGAGGCCGGAGAATAAAAATAGTTCCCGCAGATTACGTAGAACCATCGTATGAGATTTGTTGACGAATTCCGGAATAGCGATTTGGTAAAAACCCTTGCTGAAGGCATCCGCAGGATCTCCAAAAAGCCTGTCCGCATCATGGAGGTATGCGGCGGCCATACCATGGCCATTCATCGCTTCGGCATACCCTCCCTGCTGCCTGACACCATTGAATTGCTGTCGGGTCCGGGTTGTCCGGTTTGCGTAACCAGCCGTACCTTTATCGATACAGCCATCGCCATGTGCCGGCTGCCGGATATCATCATAGCCACATACGGCGATCTTATCCGTGTACCCGGCTCATCCTCAAGCCTGGAAAATGAAAAAGCCGCCGGCGCCGATATCCGTGTGGTTTTTTCCACCCTGGATGCCCTTGAAACAGCCCGCAGCAATCCCCGCAAAAGAGTGATCTTCCCCGGTATAGGCTTTGAGACTACAACGCCTGCAAGCGCGGTAGCTATTATGGAAGCCAAAAGGCAAAGCATTGCCAATCTTTTTTTCCTGAGTTCACATAAGACCATGCCCGAAGCCATGGCAGCACTCATCGATGCCGGTATAAGCATCGACGGGTATATCGGTCCCGGCCATGTCAGCACCATAGCCGGTGCTGACATGTATGGACCCCTGCTGAAGAAATATCCCCTGTCCATTGTCATATCGGGATTTGAACCGGTTGACCTGCTGCAGTCCATCTTTATGATAGTTCAGCAAGCCGAAAAAGGAGAGCACAGGCTGGAAATACAGTATAAAAGAGCGGTCACTCCGGAAGGCAACAGGAAAGCGATAGCTTTGACAGAAGAGGTATTTGAGCCCTGCGACGACTGGTGGAGGGGACTTGGCGTTATTCCCCGCAGCGGACTTGCTATAAAGAAGGAGTATTCGGCATTCGACGCAATGAAACAGGTCGCGGTTGAGGTTGAACCGGTTAAGGAGCCTTCGGGGTGCCTCTGCGGCGAAGTTTTGAAAGGCATGAAAAAGCCTCCGGAATGCAGGTTGTTCGGCAAAACCTGCACGCCGGTGAATCCCATAGGAGCCTGCATGGTTTCGAACGAGGGGGCATGCCAGGCTTTTTTCAGGTACAGCAGATAAATCAAGACAAAAGAACAAAGATCAAATAGCCAAGACAACCGACAACAAACAATCACAACAATCACAACAATCACAACAATCACAACCCTCACAACAATCACAACCCTCACAACCGACAACCGACAACCTACAACAATTACAACCATTAACCAATTAACCATTAACCATCATTCCTCAATGAAATCCATTCTCCTGACCTGCCTTATACTACTATCCGTTTCAACTTTCGCACAGAATCTTCAGCTTCATTATGATTTCGGAAAGGACCGGAGATTTCTCACTGCCACGCTGGAAATGTTTAAGGCCGACACGCTGGGATCGACATTCTGGTTCGCAGACTTCGACCATCATTCCGATTTTGGATATGACAGCAGGTTTCGCAGCATGTCAGCCGCCTATTGGGAAATATCGCGCGAATTTTACATCCCGGGGATAAAAAAAATAAAAGGGCTGGAACAACTTGCCTTTCATATTGAATACAATGACGGTTTCGCGGCAGGTTCCGATACGGCCGGCAATATAATGACCACCTTTAGCTTTAACAGCGTGTTCCTCAGCGGATTCAGCTACCCCGTGCGCATCGGCAATGTGATTCTTTCAACGATGCTGTTATGCAGACTGCCGAGGGGAATGGATGATCCCGATTTTCAGTTCACCCTCACCTGGTTTCAGCCCCTCTGGAAAAACCGCATCCTTCTCACCGGATTTATTGACGTGTGGTCACAGGATAAAATGGCGGATCGCGATGAAAAGGAGATCGTATTCCAGAGCGAACCTCAGGTCTGGTTCATGATTACGCCCCATATTGCCGCCGGAGGCGAGATCGAAATTGACAAGAACTTTCCAGTGGGGCCATCCGGCTGGCAGTTGTTCCCGACCCTTGGCCTGCGCTGGGAGTTTTAAGAAGAAAGGGACAAGGGACAAGGGACAAGGGACAAGTCGTGTGGGTTTTGGGAAGCGGGAGGAAAGGGAGTATGTCAATTTTGCAGTTCTGATTTGGGGGTTAACCCCAACCAAGGTGCAGCATTTGCCGATATTGATCCTGGTTCTTGGCTCTTGGCTCTTATATTACTTGTCACCTGTCACTCGTCACTCGTCGCTAAATTAAACACCAATGCTGGAAAAACTTTTCCACTTAAAAGAAAAAAACACCAGCCTGCGGAACGAGATCCTGGGAGGCCTTACCACATTCATGACCATGGGCTATATCCTGGCTGTCAATCCCCAGATCCTTGGAGATGCCGGTATGGACAGGAACTCCGTATTCACGGCGACCATCCTGGCCTCTGTGGCGGCTATGCTGATCATGGGCTTTTTCGCCAATCTGCCCATTGCACTGGCACCAGGAATGGGTCTCAATGCTTTTTTTGCCTATACGGTTGTCATAACTATGGGATATTCATGGGAAACAGCGCTGACTGCTGT
>CAYMJH010000133.1:0-8026 GCA_964390385.1 uncultured Bacteroidales bacterium
AATTGGCAACCCTTCCAATTGCCAAATTAACGCTGATGGAGAATTTCCCCTTATCACAATGTCGTTTCTCTCATCCCCTGCCATAACCACTCCGGCAAAATTTATTGCCATGCGTGACGGATCTCCCCAGCTTCCTGCATACTTTTCGGTTTCTTCTATAGAAAAGGAACGGGCGCCAACTGTTGCCATTTCGTTCATTGCATCTTCTTTTCGTTCATGCGCATACACAATCACCTCATCAATATCACTAACAGATTCTTCTATTTCAATATTCAATATTTTTTCTTTCGCGCTCAAAAGCATGATATTGTCTAAATTAACTGGTTTATAACCTATTGAACTTACAAAAATTGTTTGTCTTCCAACCGGAACATTTTTAATTGAATAATAACCGTCTTGATCTGTGATGGAACCTTTCAACGGATCTGTATTTTTTATAACGATAGTGGCTCCTATCACGGGTGAGCGGGTATCCTTGTCAATGACCATTCCTCGTATCGTCTGCTTTTTAATTTCATCGGCATTTTTTTGGTAAAGTATTACCTGTTTATTAATTGTTTTGAATGCAATATTGTCATCCAGCACGGCAATAAGAATTTCATTGAGCGTATTATTTTCAAATTTATAATCCTTCCTTTCCTCTGTGTTAAATATATCAGGATCGTACGAAAAATTTACCCTGTACTGCCTTGAAATCGCATTCAATAATTCTACAATATTGCTATTCATTACTTCGATTGAAATCCTTTTTTCCAGAACATTATCCTGAGCTTTAAGCTGCTGTACCATTACTAACATAAAGGCAATACATATCGATGTTAACTTTATCATAATCAATTGCTTTGTTTAAAAATAGAACCGTTATTTCCAGCAACTTCTGAAGTACTTATGCCCGGGTCATTTATTTGCTGACAGTTTTATATTTATTCTTACTAAGCTCAATTATTTTGACATTGAGGGTAGATTCCAGAATCTTAATCATCATTTCAACCGGCTGGTTATCGTAAATGGCCGAAATCTTGCGCGATTTTAATCCTTCATCTATTTCAAGTTCAATAAAATATACCTCTTCAAGTTGGCGGGCTACATTTTCCAGGGTTTCATTTTCAAATTCAAGGTGCTTTGTTTTCCATGCAATCATGTTGAGATCGGAATTGTTTTCATAATGAAGAGTTTGTTTTACTTTATTATACTTACCGGCATTTCCTTTTTTCAAGATGATGGACTCAGTACCGAATTTATTAAGTCCAAATTGCACAGTACCCTTTGTTACCCATACTGAAATTTCTTCGGTATCATGCCGGTTCACAATATTGAATTCGGTACCCAATACTTGAACATAGGCATCGTCCATTTCAACTATAAATGGTTCTTTTTCATCATGATTAACAATAAAATACGCTTCTCCAACTACTTTTACGTTCCTTGTCCGGCCTTTAAATTTTTCAGGGTAAATCAAAACTGAATTTTCATTAACGGATACTTCACTCATGTCGGGGAGCAATACTTCAATTCGTTCACCTTCCCTGGTTTTCACTGTTATTATTTCAGGATTTAAATGCATATACCTGAATAAAAAAGACAGGCCAAAAACAAGAATCAAAATCGCTGCTATTTGTGCCAATTTCCTATAAGTAATAACCCGTACTTTGTCATTTGATTTTTTCACTTTATAAAGCGCCTGCTCCAGATCAAGTTGATGTACTGATAAAAAAATATCCTTTTTCTGTTCCAACTCTTCAAGCTGTTTATAAAGCATTTTGTTTTGATCTTCCAGGGCAAGCCACCTTTCCAATTCCGCTTTTTCCAGGTCATTGGCATCGCCCGTCAGATTTTTTGACAGCAACTCCCAATTTATATTTGCAGGATATCTTTTCATAAGCGTATGATAGTAGAGTGTATAATAATGCAATTTACCCTGAATGGAATACTAAATATTTTTTGATAAGAAGTATAACGTGGCTATAATCAATGTGTTGAGGTACTCATGAATAATGCTTCCCAACTTTTTCAGTGCAATGCTCATATGAGTTTCAACTGTTTTTATTGAAATATTCAGCATTACTGCAATTTCACGGTTCCTTTTGTTTTTGAACCGGCTTAATTCAAAGACTTCACGACATTTTTCAGGTAAATTGGCAATGGCTGTATAAATTTTGGCTTCCAGTTCCATTTCTTCCATTTTATCGGAAGGAATACTTGTTATGTCTTTAGGATCAATGGAAAGCTCATCGAGAGAATGATGTATATTCCGCTTTTTATTATAATTGCGACATTTAAAAAACAATGCCCCATAGAGATACTTATCGATGGAGGAAAATATTTCCAAGGTATCTCTTTTAGAAAAAATGTCTGCAAATAAATCCTGAACTATATCCTCAGCGCTGCAAACATCCCCTGTCTTAATTGCAGCCACATAACACAGTGGTTTATAAAATTTTCGGAATAAAGCATCAAAAGCTCTGTCATCTCCATTCTGCCATCTTTCAAACCATAGTTGTTCTTCGCTCTTCATTTTTTATATATGCTGAACAAATATAAATAATAGATATGTTGTCAATAATTATTTTCCTAAAAAAGATAGACTTGACTTGGGATGGGGTTTCCCAACTGCCGCAAGGTTTATCCCGATTCATCGGGAGTACCTTGTGGCATCAATAATTAAATCATCTGTTTGGCCTTTATAAGATCAATTTAAATATTATAGAATTCTAAGGTTGTGCTAATGGCAGGGCCACAAGCTGAAAGCTTGCGGCAGTGAGGGGGGGATAAAGGTCTCGCAGATCGCGCAGATGAACGCAGATGATTTATCTTAAATATTCCTCTGCGATATCTGCGAAATCTGCGAGAACCTTTGCGCGATCTGCGGGAAATCTTACCGGTTTCTATTTCCTTGCGATGACCAGGGTAGAGCATACGACCTTGTTCTCAAGGACGTCATTTTCTTCAACCTGCCGTTGAATGTAATGCATAAAAAGCTCCCTTTTATCCGGATGTTGATCCATTAACTCAGTACATCGCTTTTTAAGACTTTCGAATATACGATCATCCGAATCCCTGATATCGTCACGCCGGAATATGTCATCTTCAATGAGTTTCATCCCGGCCGAATCGATCTGCTGAAGAAGGATATCCTGTTTCAGTATCAGGGGATGATGGTAATCGCTGTTGTTATCAATGTACCCGTCATCGATGATGAAGATCCCGTCCTTTTTGAGGCAGCCTGACAACGTTGTCAGCGTTGCGTAATAGTCACCAAAGACGGGTCCGATAGCCCCCAGTATGATCATATCATAGCCGGACAATGCCTTGATTTTTTCCCTGATGTCCCCGGTTTCAAAGATACAAAGATGCCCGACCCCAAATTCATCCGCTTTTTGCCGGGCAAAGGCAATGAATTCAGGGATTGCGTCGATCCCGTGACAACGGCATCCCAATTCTTTTGCCACCTTCACGGATACGGCTCCTTTCCCGCATCCCAGATCGAGGACTTGTTTTTCGGAAAAACGGTCAGCATGCCTGCGTATCAACCGGATGATGGCGCCGGGATTGGCCCCGATCTCCCATGCATCCTGGAGAATATAGGGCAAATACGGAAAAAGCTCCTTGTCGGTACCATCCATGGCTGTTACAACGCTTTCTTCAAGGGTTTTCATTCGCTTTTATGTTAGATTTTAACTTTTTATCTGACCGTTCAATTCCCTACCCTGAGGTACTATGGCTTTCTGACGTATTGATTCGGTTTACCCGGTGTAGGCAGATGGCCGGCTATTGGTGTACCGCTGTCATGAGCCTTCGTCAAAGGCGCAGCTAAGGTGATGCCGCTGCCGGAAACCTGTGCCCCGATATCGTGAGATTTTACAAGGGGGACAGTCACTTTAATGGTGTCAACAGGTTCATTGGCGGGCCTGCCGAAACGACGGCGACCGGCAACGACGGAAGCGATTACGGCTGTCTCAAGGTTTGCACCATCATCAATGGTGACGGTCTGACCGGCACTAAAACCTTCCACGCTTCCGACCGGGATGTCTGTGGTGCCTATCGCGGTGGCGGAACCCACCGAAGTACCCCCTGATGTGCCGATGGTCGCAATAACAGCAGTTTCGTTATTCGCTCCTGCATCGATGATAATTTTCTGACCAATGCTGAAGTCTGCTGCACCGGGCACTTTGATATTTTTTGACCCTGCTGCTGACGCCAATGCCAGTGTAGTCGTGTTCTGTATCAGGAAATCACGGCAATTGCTTTCGGTGTCGCTACCGTCGGGATAGCGGCCTGCACTCCTGTCGGGCTGACGGGTTGTCACCGGAAGCCACCACCTTGATCCCCTGCCCCCGGGTGAAGGCACACTGCATCCGTTTGCTCCGGTCCCTGAAGCAGCCTGGTATCCCTCGGCGGCCCATGGATCGACAAGCCCTCCGTAGTTGAGACCGTCTGCCACATTACCTGCGGCGTCACGCAGCACCATATTACCGGCACCGGCGGATAGGGCGGGACCTCCAAACCACTGGTCGGGGGAAGGTGTTCCCTGGTAACCGGCCTGGGTTACTTTCGGATCACGCACCACATCGTCGATAGGATGATCCGTTGTCAGGGACTGGTCGAGCGTGATGCTGAAGCAGAGCGGCAGCACAGGTTCATTGCTCGAGTGGTCAAAGGCCGTTGCCGGTTCAAAACTGATTCCCGTACCTCTTACGCTGAAAGGCATGTTGGAAGAATGGTTGAATTTCAATGGTTCGGCCAGATCGAGACCTGTACCCGGATCATCTTTATCTGTCAGGGGTCCGTCGAATGTACTGCGGGATGACTTCGTTCCGACGCGTGTTACGGTAACGGTCTCTATCCCGTGGCCTTCGCTGTCGATGTCCAGCCGTATCTTATCCCCAACCGAAATGTTTTCTACCGAAGACACCTTGATGTTTGTGTCACCGGCTTTCGCGTCCATGGAAAGCCATGCCTGGGTACCCGGCTTGCCGACCCCGGTAACGGTAACCACCTCGTATTTCTCAGTGGCCTGCGACACCGCCGGATAGGCAGCGCCGTATCCGATGGCCATTTTCCGGCCAACCTCGAAATCATCAACACCGGTAACGGGAATATTGTTTGAGCCGGCGGGGATGGTGATCACAGGGCCGTCCGGGAGAGGTTGCCATACGGTTGTAGGGCTGCCCGGGGCATTCCGGCGCCCCCTGAACGGTGCAACGGGTTGCTCAGGTACCGGCGGTGATGCGATGCTTACGATCTTGCGTTTCTCAACAGCAGAGCCGGCGCCTATTTCAATCCAATCGCCCACCGACATACCTGTGGTGTTACGGACGTAAATGACAGACTCACCCTTTTTCGCGGCAACAGCCAGTCCCGAATTAGACAAACCAAGCAAATAGAAGCTGCAGGCAGCAAGCTTTGTCCCGGCAGGGATGCTGACGGAGGAAAAAACGGGCATCTGGGTCTGGTGGTGGGTCAGGGTCCAGCCCGAGATATCGACATCACTGTTACCTGCATTATAGAGTTCGATGAACGAGTTCGTCGAATTATCAAGGGAACCGTCACTTATGCGGAATTCATTGATCTTTACCGGGCTGACATTACGCACCTTTTCAACCGCTGTTTCGGTTTGACTCCTGTTTGTTGCCGGATTCGTCCACGAGGCTTTGCCGACAATATCGCCGTTGAAGGCCACCGGCCCTGAAGTTACGGTAAAGGTCGCGCTGACACTTGCGCCCGGTGCAACCGGATCAGCAAACCTCTTTGCCGTTTCCCCGGAATTTAAAACCACGGCCTTCCAACCCACCGGCAAGCCAAGGCTTAGGGTAAGATCCCTTACGGCAGCCCCCGTAGTATTGGTAAATGTCACGGTCGTGTTCTGCGATGATTGAGGCGAAAACGTCTGGAGGCCCGGAGGTGCATCGATTGCATTGGCAGGGCACACGATCAGTCGCTGCGCATCATATCGGGCAGCCACAATGTTCGCCTGAACCTTCTGGCTGGTTTCCATGGTCGGGAATGTACCCGGAGCCGTCATTGCGCCTTCGTAGAAGGTACCCTGCGAACCGTTGCTGTTGTCGCCACCGTTGCCTAATAGAATAGCGCCCTGCTTGCGCATCGGATCATAGCTGCTCCTGTCATTTTTGATCCGGGATCCATCGAACATAACCTGCAGGTCACCCTGTTGTGCATCTCCTCCCGTGGATCTCCAATGGTGTGGTTCTCCATCGGCTGTTGCCGTTACGAATCTCCATGTGATGCACTCCAGGTCTTCGCAAAACTTATCGTCAGGCGATTCGTTGACACAACCCACAAGGTTATTCTCCTGGTCGGTCATAATCCATGGACCGGAACCCTGTCCATGATACCAATAATTGGCGTTACCGTAATAGGTGGTTTCCATGGTGCCGTCACCATCGTCGCGGCTGTCGGTTTCCGCATTGCCATAATCATAGCAGCAGCCATTGTTGTAATGATGACCATTAATGACCCAATACTGACCCTCGGCCTGGTCGTCGACTGCCGTTCCCCTGGCATCGTTCCAGCGAAGACCCATGCCCGGCTCGATAAAAACGCCGTAAACTTTGTGTCCCATGATGGTAACCGGCGCCATGTCGGCGATCGGAATATTGTTAAATCCTCCCATGGCCGGACCACTGAAGCCGCCCCGGGGCGCCTGAACGAGATGGTTTCCTTTACCTGATTGGTCATAAAGAACCGTAATCCAGCAATATGTGTTGGCACAGAAGGCATCCTGCGCAGCGGCATCGGCGTACCCGCCCGGGTCGCCTTCAACGGGCGGCACCACGCCTATATCCAGGGTCCTGCCGTCAGACTGGCGCATAACCTGGTAAAGCGGACCATTGTATGAGGCATACAATGCACGCGTGGAACTGTGGGCAGCCACACAAGGGCAGCCATCTTCAGCGTATATATCACACGGACCTTCCGGCCGGGGCTGGATAACTTTGTCTCCTGACATGGAGACCGATATCAGAAAGACGACAGCCAGTGAAAATAACAACGAAAGACTGATTAAAAAGCGACTTTTCTTTTTCATGGTTTTTCTCTTTATGATGTTAACTGTTTTATGAGATATTCTTTATGGTTTGTTGATGTTCATTGCAGGCAGATCGGTTCTTATTTCGCCTTTCATGTTGGTTAACCCGTGTTTTCATTTCTTCGCCAGATGGCCGTTATCCATTCCTGCTCTATTCAGATCCGCTGATTTCGAACGATGCTACGGATTTTGCCGGCCTGTATATTTCAGCAGATAAACCTGTATGAATATCCCGTCTTTAACCTTGTTGTCGTGCACGGTATCAATTTTGACGAGTTCCGATTCCGATAAAACCCGTTCAAGATTTTCCATGTTCAACTCCAGGTCATGAAACCTGACGGCACAAAATACTTCCCCGGGCTGCAGGAATTCTCCGGGCTCCCGGTATTGACGGATCTCAGGAAAGGCATCGACGTTCGACATTTCTGCCTTGAGCCAGTAATGACTTAACCCCGAATTGCCGGTGTATTCGATCAACGGGCCGGCAGTGACTTCGGTGATGTGCAAAACTTTCCGGATCTCAGGATAGGTGGCGGCGATATATCCGATGGTTTGCTTATAGGGCCCGTAGGAAAAACCGAAAGCAGCATAGGAAATCCGGATACCCAGCAATACGATAACCGATACCAGCATGATCTTCAGCCATTTTATCTTCAGCCAGATGAAAAGGATCGTGATCGGGACAATGAGCATCACAGCGATGGTAACGACATACCGGTAAAATAAAACGGGCCGGGAGAACAGGGAAATCACCGCTACGGCCAGCAGGGTTCCCAGGAAAACAGACACCGACAGCCACAAAGCCAGCCTGTATTCAGCCAGCGATCTGCCAAAGCTTTTAAAAAGAGTAAAAACAATAAGGTTAGACAATTTTAAAAATCCTGAAAAATTATACAAAATTGAACAGGAAACTCTTAGAAAAGCTGAAGAGGAAATAGCTGAAGATTATGGGATGGATAAAAATTATGTTTTCATTAATAT
>CAYMJH010000133.1:8036-10212 GCA_964390385.1 uncultured Bacteroidales bacterium
ATAAGGCTGTACATCAAAACAACAAAAAATTTGGAATGACCGGTTGTCCAGAAATGTTCGGTGAATGGAATGGCAATGCAGTATAAAATAGTCTGGGCACTGACATCAGGGGCCCAGAAAGCCTGCTGGACCCTTTTAAGCTGGATCATAAACATAAAGAGCCACGGGAGAAAAAACAGGGCTGCCAGCAGCATTGAAAACAAATGATGCAGCCACTTTTTATTTTTGGTCAGCAGCAGGGTGAAAAAAACAAACAGGTTGGCCACCAGGGCGGCTACCAGGCTATAGTAATGGATGTACATGGCCATCAAGGTGAATACAAACAGCCAGGCCAGGTCGCTTTTTTTTCCCGTCCTGAGAAACAAACAAGAATACATCCAAACCCCTGTCACTGAAAAAGCAGCCCAGGTGTACATCCTGGCCTGGTGCGCGAACACGGCCAGCATCGGCACCGAAACCAGCATCAGGCAGAAATACAGCGCGCCTTTTTTGCCGAAGACACGCTGTCCGCTGAAATACCCCAACAATAAGGTTGACAATACCCCCAGCACCGAAAACAGGCGTAAGGTAACAGGGGTCATGCCGAACAAAGCCGTAAACAACCTCAAGCCCAGGTAATACAGGGGCGGGTGCAGATCGTTCTTAAATTTGGCATAAAAGTCCGAGAGGGAACCTTCCAGCATCGATTTGGTATAGATCTCATCACTCCATAAGTCACTGAACCCGATATTGAACAGGTAAAAAAAAGTGGCAAAAACAAAAATCAGTATGAAAGCCAACCCTTCATTCCCGGTCAGCCTGTTCAGATAATTCTTCATACGGCAAGGTTATCGAAATGAATAATCAATCCTTATCTTCTGACTATGCATGTTACCGGCCTCACTCCCGTGAATTTCAGGCAGGATGACCACGCTCTTAAAAAAACACTTCGCCATCCTTTACCCTCAGCTGTATCTGCCGCTCGGTAAGCTTTAACTCCTTGTTGCTGATGGCTGCCCTCACAACGCTCTTGTTATAGGGATAAACATCGCCTGACTGTAAAAACTCCTCCGGGTCCATCCACCGGGCTTCAACAATTTCGGATGCATCATGAACGGTAATTTCTTCCGATAAGGCTTTTGCCGTGCACACCAGGTAAAGATCAGATCCATCGAACTGCCCGTGCCTGAAATGCCCGATATTCATGATGGATTCAAATTCAATGCTGATCCCTGTTTCCTCGTAAACCTCTCTTTTCACCGCATCCTTTAACGATTCATTTTTCTCAATATGACCACCGGGGAGCTTAAAACCTTCCGAAAACCTGTCCCTGATCACCAGCAGCCGGCCTTCATGCAGGACAACAGCCCCGACACCCACCCTGTAATTTTTGGCTGCGGGCATAACAGCGTCAGGGGATAACCTTTTAACGAGCATCAGGTTTCTTTCATCGCAATGATGAAATTCAAAATCATGCTTTGCAAGTATGGGGATAAAATCAGATTTTTCAATCGGTATGTTAATCCAGAGCAGTTTCTTATCTTGAAGATTCCCGATCAGCTGCACCATCTCCTTTTCAAACTCCTCTTTACTGCCCGGCAGGTTTGCAGGATCTGCAATCACGCCATCATACCGGTTGTTCGTAATGGTTATCATAGACGGTTTTCGTTTCAGCGTGTATGGAAATCACTATCCGGGGCTATTCCATGCTGAAAAAGAAAACCCCGTTTCACGGGAATAAATGTAAAGAAAGTTCGCTAAATCTCAAACCTAAACGATAAAGCTGTTGTTTTTTGAAAAGGGAGCCGAGGGGAATGTAAAACCTGCGAAAAATCATTAAAACCACGCATCCCGGGCTAAACGCCGTTGGCCGGTGAACCAGGGAACCGGGTTGAAAAAAAATAACCGGCCGGTTCTTGCAATCGATTGCACTATTCATTAATTTTATTGCTTTTAAATGCTAATTCAAAATTTCAGGAGGGAATCCTATGAGAGCAGCTGTTTTACTATGCACGATCCTATTGAATACCTGCCTGGCAATGAACACTTTCAGCCAGGATATACCCCTTGTGTACGAGGCTGAGAATACCGGGGCCGGTTGCCCCGTGCCGCCGTTGCCGGCTTTCGACGAGCTTCCGGTCATCAAACCGCTCACCGACCCGTTCGCATGGTCCGACGGCAGCGGCCGAGACACCAC